>JASFIV010000033.1:0-24556 GCA_050122475.1 Desulfobacterales bacterium
AAGACGAAAGTGGCGCACATTACCGGCGGACTCGGTTGCCCCAATGGGTGTGACTTTTGTTGCACATCTCACTATTTCAAACGTCGATATATTCCTTTTATTCAAAGCGGCCGGGAATTATATGAAACAATGCACATGATGGAGCGCAAAGCCATCGAGGTCGGGGATAGCTTGAGTGGCTTTATCTTCATTGACGAGGATTTTTTTATTCACGAGAAAAGGGCGAGGGAGTTTCTTGATTGTGTGCGCGAAGGCGGTGTCTCACCATCAATAATGGGATTTGGCAGTGTACGTGGGCTTTCACAATTCACAGCCAACGAGATCGCCGAGATGGGATTTGATATAATATGGACTGCATTTGAGGGAACCAATTCCGGTTACAAAAAGCTCAGGGGTGCAAAGCTCGATCATCTTTACCGCGATCTCAAATCTCGGGGGGTCGCGATTCTAACCTCTATGATTATCGGCTTTCCTTACCAGGATCAAAAAAAGGTTCAGTCGGAATTTAAACAACTCATGGATCTGGCTCCTGACCTGTGGCAGATCCTGATCTACTTTGCATTCCCCGGAACACCCCTTTATAAAAAGGTTTTGGAGGAGGGGCGTTATCTGAGCGCTTACCGGGATCAACCCGATTACCGAAAGTTCGATGGTTTTTCCATGCACTTTAAACATGAGCATTTCAAACCGGAGGAAATAGAAGACCTTCAAAAAGAGTTATACCGCCAAGCATTTGAAACGCTCGGGCCCTCTCTGGTGCGCTTTATGAAAACCTGGTTTGAAGGCTACCTTACCATGAAATCTTCTTCCCGTCCTTTATTGCGCCAAAGAGCGGAACGAATGCGCGGATATGTTCAAAGCGCTCTTCCCGCAATTTACCCTGCGATTTGGTTCGGACCCAATCGGCAACGCAGAGCAGAAGCCAGGCAATTTCTCCAGGATATTGTGAGGGAGTTCGGATCTCTTACCTTAAAAAATAGGCTGGAGTGTTTGGGCACGCTTCCCTTATCTTTTTGGACATGGATGACAGAAAGCCTTGGGTGGTTCCAACAGCCACGGCTTTTTCGCAGGGAGCATCGTGCCTGATGCAGTCAGCGCATCATATGAGGATTCAGGGCTTGATAATACCGATACTTTTCTCCTAAATCGTGCCTCTTCAATTATGTTCTTCTATATGTTAAAGTAATGTGGCTTTTCAAAATGGCGGCATAGCCAAGTGGTAAGGCAGAGGATTGCAAATCCTTTATCCCCTGGTTCGACTCCGGGTGCCGCCTCCAGAATATTTTCACTCACCGATCATTTAGGACGCTTTCCACTATCAACATCAATCTGTCATCTGACTTCTGTCATCTGACCTCTGAATTTTATTTGATGTCTTGGATTGAGCGAGGAACTTGATTCAGCGCTTCTGAAGCTTTCAGCAGGCATTGATTGAGGGCATCATATTCGGACTGGTCAATACGGTCTTCATGCAGCAGGCGGTTTAATTTACCCAAATATCGCAAAATCGTACGATTATAATCGATGCAAATTATCTCGAGGTCCTCGAAATATTCGATCACATCTCGTTCCCATGATTTGTGGGCTTTTATTTCGATCGTTTCCATCGTGCGTTCCTTCGATACAGGTTCTGGCATTCACCTGAATCTTATATCGGCTTTAACCCGCAAAACTTAATACACGCCCAGCATCACTATTTGATAAGTGAACACAGAAAACAGCAAATAATGTCCTGTTTCCCTCTGATATTCCAGAAAAAATCCCTAAAGTATTTAACTGGAAGGGTCGAAATCAGATCTAGCCGCAGTCGGATTGGATGTCGGTATATATTTCCGATTTGTCGCTGGAAAGTAATTCTTTGATGAAACAATTTAATATCGTTTTTGGCGGCGCTGTTTTAGAGGGCCACAAAGTTGAGGACGTCAAAAAAAACCTGGCTATCCTGTTCAAAGCCGACCCCCAAAAAATCGATCAACTTTTTGAAGCGCCCCAGGTGGTTTTGAAGCGCAACGTTGATTTTGATCAGGCCAAGAAATATCAAACGGCGCTGCAGCGCGCTGGTGCCGTTTGTGATGTTAAAGAGGTTATCCAGGATATGGATCAGCAAGCGGCCGCACCAACGGCCCCGCCGCCGATTCAACCGCAATCCGGCGTTCACATGGTAGGTGGCGAGGTGCAGGGCGCTCTCGAACCGGCGACCGAGACCCAAACGAAAAAGAAAAGCGGTTCTGGAGTGGGGGATATCATTGCCGGTGTGGTTTTGATCGGTATCGGCTTTTTATTTGGTGGGTCTATTTTTCTGGGTAATCCCGGACTGTTAGATTATTTCTTTGACGGTCTGGGGCTGTTTTGGATCGGCAAAGGCATCTATCGGCTGGTACGCTGACGCCACCCCGGGGAAATGCGCCTGAAGCCGTCATCCGCATTCGCTGTATTAGTCCTATCTGAAAACCTTTTTAAAAATGGTATTATCGAGTACGAGGACGAGTACGAGGCCAGGCAACTTTCATCATTATCGTACTCGTCGTTGTCCTCGTACTCGCTATCCAAGTTCGATTATTGAGGTTTTTTCGCTGCGGCCGCTTCTTCTTCTTGAGCAGCAGCGGCGGCTGCCGCAGCAGCGCCGGCCTCGGCTATTTTTTTAGCATCAGACTTGTCTTCTTCGCCCGGTGGCATATAGACCGTGACGTTGCGATGCGCAAACTCAATGCCGTGTTGCGCGAACATTTCCTGTATCATGCGAAAAACCTCCCGTCGGATGACAAACTGCTCGCCGGGTATGGTCTTAAACTTCACGCGCATGATCATGGCCGAGTCATCCAATTCTCTGACCCCCTGGGATTTGATTTTGTCCAGCAGGTTGGGGCCCATCTCAGGATGTTCCTGAATGACTGCGTTAATGCGTTTGATAATTTTACGGACCTTGTCCACATCGGTGTCATAGCGGACCCGAAAATCCAGCTTGGTGATGATATAATCGCGGCTGTTATTGGTGACCGTTCCCATGCTGCCGAAGGGAATGGTATGGACCGGCCCCCGGGGGCTGCGCAGCCTCAAGGAGCGCAGGGAAATGTGCTCCACCATGCCTTTGGTGCCGCTGGTCTCGATAAAGTCGCCGACCCGAAAAGAATCATCAATTAAAAAGAAGATGCCGGCGATGATATCTTTTACCAGGGTCTGGGCACCGAACCCGATGGCCAAACCGATCACACCGGCACCGGCAATCAAGGGGCCGATGTTGACCCCCAGCGAGGACAGCACAATCAGGGTCACAATCACAAATAATACCGAGATGACGAATTTGCGTAGCAAAATCAGCAAGGTTCCGATGCGCGACCCGCCGGCGCCGCCTTCTTCCATATCTTCATCTGTCTCCGGCATTTCTTCTTTGAGCTTGCGATCGATGCGTGCTTTGATGATCTGCCAGGTGATTAGTCCCAGCACGACGGTGATCAAAATACTGAGGATCGAGCGCGTAAACAGACGACCAAAGGATAGATCGATGCCCCATAAGCGCAGCATGATGAAAAATAAAAATAAGACCAGAAATATGCGCAGGCAGCGGCTGATCAGTGGGATATAGTGTTGAATATCCATCTTGCTATCAACCGGTTGCAGTTCATCAACCGGCTTTTCAACCGCATCCCCGCTTAAATCCACAATTTCCGGCAGTTCACCGGAAGCCATCTTCAGCAGGCGCTGGCCCCATTGATCCAATCCGATAAATATCGGTATGATAAAAATGCTGGCAATCAGTCCGACGATGTCCGCGTCATGCTCAAGATAAACCTCATTGATCCAGTAGACCCCCATGCCCAGCACGTAAAGGATGGCCAGATAATGCCAGTTGCGTGCTATCCGTTGCCAAAAAGTTTTCTTTTCCCGATTTTCACCTACGAGCGCTTCGGCGACTCGCTGACGGCTTTGCCAGATCATGATCACCAGTGCCAGAATAACAAGTGCTCCGGCGCAGCTGTATATCAGCATATACAGCTGGTTGCTGATCCCGGCCCGAAGCAGGATAATGGCCGTTCCGGTGACCGCCCCGGCAACGAAGGTAATGCCGATAATCCAGCGATGCAGAAAAGCGGCATCCCTTTCCTGCAGCGGAAATAAACGCAGCCCTCCGGCTGCCGGCGCGAAAATAGTCGTGGCCGCAAAGGCAAAAAGCAGGATGTAGTAGCTGACGACGATGTAGACGCCGGCGATCAAATAGCCCGGCTCACCTTTTTTGAAGAACAAAACAAATAAGATAAACGTCGCCAAGGCGTAGATGACCACTCCGGCTGCATTCAGCAGCATGCGCGATAGGACGCGGCTAAAAAATTCCAATCTGCCCAGATGCACAGTTTGCAACAGTTGTTTTCGAACGCCCCCTGTTGCCCTCACGAACAACCATTTGAGGAGCAGGCCGACGGCAATGATCAGAGCAGTTGCAAACAAAATGCCCATTAGATGAGAAGTACCCCTGCCGCCGGAAAGTTTTTTAATGGCCCTGTCCCATTGCTCCGAGTGCTCATGTGCTACGGATAAAACCGAACCAATTTTTTTGAGAACCGCACTGGCCTTATCAGCAAAACGATAAAAGAGGTCCATCGGCGTGCTTCGTGCGGTGGGCAGCGCTTGCGCGGCGGCTTCCTGCTTCAGCTTCTGGGCCAGCTGTTCTCGGACCTGGACATCATCCATGGTGGCCAGCTGCGCATCGACTTCCTCAGGAGACAAATCCGGCGGGACCTGGGTTTCCGGATTGTTACCGGCAGAGGCGGTCTTTTTCATCTGGGTGACAGCTGCCGGATTGGCCTGTGCCATTGCATCAGCTGCAACCACCACCGTTAACAGTAACACCCAAAACAATACTTTATGCGCGGCGAAGTTCATAGATTTGAAATGCATCACTTCCTCCTTCATTCAGAAGCCTAATACTGTCAGCAATATGACATGCTGGATTTTGTCGTGCAAGTAGATTTTTTTGAACCTTCCGATCTTTACTTTGCACGGTGAATACTATAGAACGCGGATATCTTGGAAACTCCAGTTGAGAATGAACCTGATATGGTCTCACCACGAAGAACACGAAGATCACAAAGGGAAAACACAAAATTTTGCTATTATCCTTTCGTGTCCTTCGTGCCCTTCGTGGTTATGGTTGCCTCACTTGAGCTTTTTGCATAACCATACTATAGAGTTCATTGTTTCCGACAGAAAGGAGAAGAAAGCAGATGCCCACACCCATTGTCGTAAAGATCGGCGATCTAAAGCTCACAGGTGAATTTAACGACACCCCCGCCGGCAGGGCGGCGGCCGATGCGTTGCCTTTTGACTGGAGCGGCAGTCGCTGGGGCGATGAGTATTACGGGCCGCCGTCAGTGGATATCGGGGATCATCCCGGGGAAAAGGGCGCGGTCATGAATGTCGGCGATCTGGGCTGGCATGCGCCGAACCAGTGGTTTTGTCTGTTTTTCGGACCCACGCCGGCCAGCAGCGGTGATGCACCCGAAGCCGCGGTTCCCATTTTAACCATCGGCAATGTCGAGGGAGACTGGGCCGCACTCAGCGAGATGGGCGGCTCCATCACTGCCCGAATCGAAAAAGCGTAAGGCTAAAGTTTTATTGCTCCCTTTTGATCGTCGGAAAAGCATTTTTGCGTACGGCCATATCAATCACAGCCTGCCGGGCGGCCCCCCATTTGGGATTCAAGTGATGCATGTAGATGGCCCAGGGCGTTATACCCAAAATCCCAAATAGTAGACCGCTGTCAGCACTCGGGCGAGCAAATCAGATATGGCCTGCCGCAAAAACGCTTTTCCTCCGCTTTTCTTATCATTTATGGCTAACGGTGCCGTTTAGGGCATTAACTGATGCCAGATGAATCCGATTGCACCGGCAGCTGCAATAACTGTCATGATGCCGACTTTAAACCACTGAATTGCAATAAAGGCGGCTAAGCCGATCACAGCGGCAAATCCATTGAAGCCCTCATCGGCGGGCATGAGCACCTGCAGCCCGAACCAGACCGCCAGATTCAAAACAACACCCACCACAGCGGCCGTAATACTGGAAAGGGCTGCCGACAGGGTGGAATTGTCGCGGAATTTTTCGATATAAGGCCCCCCCAGGAAAATAAACAGAAAACATGGCAGAAACGTAAAGTACGTGGCCACCAGCGAGCCCACCAGCCCGCCGAGAATCGGGTTCCAGCCGGTGGCCTGATTCCAGCCGGCCATAAAGCCGACAAACTGTACCACCATGATGAGCGGGCCGGGCGTGGTCTCGGCCAGGCCCAGACCGTCGATCATCTGCGGGCCCGTCAGCCAGGCATACTGTTCGACGCCGGCCTGAGCGATATAAGCTAAAACCGCGTAGGCGCCCCCGAACGTCAAAAAAGCGGCTTTGGTAAAAAACAGGGCCTCGGTATAAAAAACCCGCTGGGGTAACAGGGCGTAAAGTGCGACTATAGGTATCAGCCACAGCAGAACAAATACAGCCACCAGCAGCACGTTGCGGCCGGTGGATGGGTTGGTGTGACACACCTCCGGATCTTCACAAATCTGCACATAGCCTGCATCGAAATCCGCAGCATCTTTGCCCCTGATAACATCAAATTTTGCCGGCAGGGCATATCGGCCGGCCAGCCCGATCAGGCCCGCACCCAGAACGATGAGCGGAAAGGGGACCTTGAGAATAAAAATAGCGATAAACGACAGGGCCGCAATGGCGACCATAATCCCATTTTTAAGGGCCTTTTTACCGATTTTGATGACCGCTGCCACGACAATGGCCATGATGGCCGCCTTCAGGCCGTTGAACACAGCAGCCACCCAGGGAACGGTGCCGTAAGCGGCATAGGTGTAACTCAGCGCGAACAGGATAAAAATGGAGGGAATGACAAAGAAGGCACCCGCCACAATACCACCGGGAAGCCGGTGCAACAGCCAGCCGATGTAGGTGGCCAGCTGCTGGGCTTCGGGACCGGGCAGCAGCATGCAATAGTTCAAGGCATTTAAAAAACGCTCGTTGCTGACCCATTTTTTCTGATCGACCAGCTCGTGATGCATAATCGAAATCTGCCCGGCCGGCCCGCCAAAGCTGATCAGGCCCAGCTTTAGCCAGAATTTGAACGCCGTTGCGAAGGATGGATGCGCAATGACCTGCAGCTCGCTTTCGTTGTTTTCGACTTTTAAATTTCCTGTACCCGCGTCGGCCTTCACAGTTAACCTCATGCGACCAGTTAATACAATTCAAATACCTACAATATGAAAAAGGTAAACATTCGCAGCCGGTTGAAAAGGGCTTTGGGCATTAAAACGTCGCATTGAATCTGAAAGATGCCTCGAACCTGATGGTTACGTGCCCGGTCTTTTTTTAAAGGTCTCGATGCGATCTGAAAACAGTTTGGTGCAGGTGGGGCAATAGGTATGGTGGGATTTGGTGTCGATGTGAGCAGCAGTGCGCTTGTGGATATGATCCAAAAACTTGGGGGTTGCGAACAGTTTGCCGCACCCTTCACAGCGCTCCAGCGGATGCTTGCCGATGATTTCATCCCGTATCGATATCGTTCTGACATTATCGGAATCATCCACGCTGATCACATCTGTGGGGCAAATATTGGCGCAGGTCATACAGCCGATGCAGCGGCCCTCGACGGGCACCACATAATTGCGCCCATCCCGTTTTTCCATTTTGAGGGCAGCGGGTCCCACGATTTCTTTACATACCCGGATACACAGACGGCAGCGCACGCAACCGTCCGCCGGCGGTCCCGGATCGATATTGTAGGCTTGGGCCAGATCGATGATGCGTTTGGCCTGGGGCGCCATATTCATCAGATTTCGAAAGGCCCGCGTGCGGGCTCGCTGCACCGCATCTCCCTGGGTTTTGACGACCAATCCATCTTTTACCTTCAGAATACAGGACAGCATCGTGACCTGCCGGCCGGTCGCTCTGCCCGGTACCTCTACAGCGCACAAGCGACAGGAGCCCGAAGGTCTGAGGGACGGATGAAAGCACAGGGTCGGAATCGGGATCTGATTGATTCGGGCCACCTCCAGAACGCTCATGTCCTTTTGCGCCTCATATTCACGGTCATCGATGGTGATTTTAATCATTTTGGGTCCTTATTCAACTATCGCGGACAAGCCGGTTGGAGCTAAGCGTAAATCCTGATTTATTGGGGAACTAAAGATATCAATCAACCACGAAAGCACGAAAGGATAAAAGCACGAAAAAGAAACAGTATAAAATTCGTGCTTTGTGAGTTTCGCGTCTTCGTGGCAAATCTGCTCTCCTAATCCTGTCCAGCGTGATGCAGGTCCTCAATGTATTCTCTCAGATGATGAAGCTCGTCCGTGAGCATATTGATCTGGTGCTCGATGAGGTCTGCCAGCGTCAGCAATCCGATAATTTTATCGTCTTTGATGACCGGCATGTGTTTGATATCGGCCTGAATCATCATGGACATAACGCTGCTGACTTCATCGTCCATTTTGGCGGTTAGCACTTTAGGCGTCATCGCATCTTTAAGCCGGATATCTGAAAACGCAGCAGTTTTATCTCGAATGTGAGCCCGGAAGACATCCCTTTCAGCAAATATGCCCACCGGATGGTCGGCATCAGTGATGATCAGGGCGCTTGTTTTTTGCGCGGTCATCAGATTGATGGCATCATCAACACTTTGATCGCTGCTCAACGTGTAAACCGGGCGATGTTTGTGCCCCAATAATTCGTGCACTTTCATGGATCGATGACCTGCAAATTTTATGGACCTTTATTAGCGTTGGCCTTTGTCATTCTTTGAGCAGACGAATGCAATCCTGTGGGAAGCGGTGGGTTCCTTTGCCCTCCAGACTCACTTCCACGAGGGCGTCCGGGTCATTGATGGTGCTGTCCGGGTCGGTAATGATGCCGTGCAGTCCCACATAGGCATCCATAAAGCTTTCCCAGCTCTCATCGGTGGAGCGTCTGAAGATTTCGACTTTTTGACCGCGACGAAAAACCATACCTTACTCCCTACCTTTCATTGTTAGAGCTATCATGCTTTTGCACCTGCTCTGTTTGGCTTCAGACCGGTGCATCATCGGCGCTGGATTTGGCGGTTGACCGTCTCGCACACAGGTCGCATAGATTGCGATCCTCAGCCACCCGCGCCACTGCCCGGGTGCGATTTTTAACAAAATCAAGATAGCGCGCCGGTCCCAGAACGGTGCCGCACATATCGCAGTGCAGCAACTTTTGACGATTGAGGATCGTGCCGCACAGCGACAATACCCGTTCATCATTTTTGTCTGCCATCTGCATGGCACCGGTGGGGCAATTGGTGGCGCAGGCCCCGCACAGAATACAGCGTTCTTCGGTTACTCTATAATCGGTTGCCACCGGGTGGTCAAAGTCAAAATAACCCATTTGCAGGGCATCCACTCCCATCTTATCGCGGCAGATCTCGACACATTTCCCGCAGCGCAGGCAGATGTCGCAGCGCAAACAGCGGCGCGCTTCCTCGCGCGCCATGTTTTCCGAGTAGCCCAGCTCAACCTGTTGAAAGGTGGTCCGTCGCCGGTCGATGTTAAGCAGCGGCATATCGGGCCGTTTCAGGGTCATTTTTGTGGTCGCAGGCACCTGCAGCCATTCGATACGTCCGCGGCGGCTGGGCAGTGGCGGCATTTTCGGCTGGGGTATGCCGGACAGATAGCGGTGGATGGATTCTGCCGCTCGCTTGCCACCGCCGATGGCTTCGATAACCGTGGCCGGTCCGGTGGTGGCGTCACCGGCAGCAAAAATACCCGCCGCACCGGTCTCGGTGGTGACCGTATTGACCTGTATGGTTTTGCGCCGGGTCCAATCCATTCCGGCCACCGATTTCAGGCATGCGGCATCCACCTGCTGGCCGATAGCCGGAATCACCGCATCGGCCACCATAACAAAATCACTGCCCTCGATGGCTTTCGGAAATTTGCGATCCTGTCCCTCAATGGTCACCAATTTGGCCCGCAGACATTTCAGCCCTTCCAGCCGGCCCTGGCGGCCGACAATCTCCATGGGGATGTTTAAAAATTCAAATCGAACACCTTCTTCTTCGGCCTGCTCGACCTCCTCAATGTCGGCCGGCATTTCCACCCGGGTTCGCCGGTAGGCCAGGACAACTGATTCGCACCCCAGGCGCAAGCAGGTCCGGGCGGCATCGATGGCCACATTGCCGCCGCCGATGACAATGACCTTCTTTCCGGGAGGCTGACGGTCGCCCAGGGCCACCCGCCGTAAAAAATCGACCGCTTCAACAACCTGTGGGAAATCCTTCTCACCGGGAATGTTCAGTTGAAACGATAAGTGCGCGCCAATGGCAAAGAAAAAAGCGGCAAAACCTTCCGCTTTTAATTGATCTAAGGTGATATCGGTGCCAAAACGGGTGTTAAAACTGAATTCAACCCCCAGGTTGCGCAGCATTTCGACTTCACGGTCGATAATTTCGCGCGGCAGCCGATAGCGGGGGATGCCCAGCAGCAGCATGCCACCGGCCACCGCATGCTGTTCGACAACGCGGACACCGTAACCTTTTAAAGCCAGGTAATAGGCAGCGCTCAATCCGCCGGGTCCGGCACCGATCACACACACCTTTTTGTTTTTGGCGGATTCTTTTGCCGGATTGCGGTAGCTGCCCTCCGACATGGCGCGCTCGGCTGCAAACCCTTTAAGATTTTTAATGGCAATCGACGTGTCGATCCGGCCCCGTACACACATAAACTCACAGGGGCGGGTGCATACCAGCCCGCATACCCAGGGGAATGGGCAGTCTTTGCGAATAACGTCGATGGCTTCAGCATCTCGCCCCAGGCCGATCAAGGTCACATAGGTGGGAATGTCCAGCCCGGCAGGACAGGTCATCTGACAGGGTGCCGGCGCGAGTTTGACACATTCACCTGTGGGGCAGTTGTGGGTATCGATATGACTGCTGAACACTTCCCGGTTTTGAGAAACCGCCGACTCAATGAAATCGGCAACTTTCCGGCAGGCCTCGTCGGCACACTCTGCTTTTAATTGCTGCACTTTGGCATCTACAGCGGGTAGGTGCTCGGCGCCGGCATTGCCCCAGGCTATATCGTTGATGAGTGTTTTAATTTCTTCTGCCGTCCATCGATTGCGGGGGGTTTTTAAGTGACCCGTATCGATCATTTCACCGAGCGTTGTGACGCTGTGGTGAACCGGACAGATTTGAGCGGACATTTTTTTTCTCCCAAGCCGAAAATCGATGATGCGCCGATGCCTGAATTCTGCACGCAAGCGCATCACCCGGAGGCAGCGGTTCAGCTTTAGTCAAAATCGGCAACCTGCTGGGCATGCCGTTCCCGCCGGCTTTGAGACTTCAGCGACGGCTCACCGAAATGCAGGCATTTGGTGATGCATTTAGTAACGCAGGCCGGCTCCAGACCCTGATCGACACGGTCCATGCAATAATCGCATTTAACCGCCTTGCCGGTCTGCGGATTCCACTGGGGCGTTCCCCAGGGACAGGCGGTGATGCAGGCCTTGCAGCCTACACACAGGTCAGATTCGACAAAGACAATGCCGTCCTTGGGTCGTTTTTGCATGGCCCCGGTGGGGCAGGCCGAAACGCACCAGGGATCCTGGCAGTGGAAACAGGGCATGAACACCCAGGAGGTTCGGGGTAAATTTTTCACTTTTTTAGGGCCGACCGTAATGATCTGGGTCAGGCGTGGCCCGATCGGCAGATCGTTTTTCATTTTGCAATGTGATTCGCAGCTGAAGCATCCGATGCAGCG
This sequence comes from Desulfobacterales bacterium, assembly GCA_050122475.1. Taxonomy (GTDB): domain Bacteria; phylum Desulfobacterota; class Desulfobacteria; order Desulfobacterales; family JAHEIW01; genus JAHEIW01. The sequence continues at coordinate 11,772 of JASFIV010000033.1, forward strand.
CCGGGTGTCCTGATAGATGTAATATTTGCTCATGGATATTCCTCCGATTCCATTCGAGTTACGAGGCTTTTTCGACTTTCACAAAACACTCCAGCAGCGCGATGGCGCCACCGACCGGGTCGTAGACATCCAGCAGGCCGGTTTCAAAGCGATAGTCGCCCAGGCCTTTGTTGTACCCGCGGGTCTGCCAGGGAACCTTGCGGCCGAATCCATGAACCATGTACACGGACTCGGGGTGGATAAATTCGGTCACAAAGGCCTTAATCGTGCCGCTGTGGCTGCCGTCTGAGGACGTCACCTGAACCTGATCACCGCTGGCAATCCCGAGTTTAGCAGCTTCGTCGGCATTGATCCAGAGTGTGTTTTCGGGCATGATTTCGCTGAGGACCGGGTTGTTCTGGGTGCGGCCGTGGGTGTGGACCGGGCTGCGGCCGAATGCCAGACGAAAATGTCCGGGCTCCGGCGGTTTTGGGCGTTCATAGGGTTTAAAAGAATCGATATTGCTTTCGGCCAGCCGGCTGGACACAAATTCTATTTTGCCCGAAGGCGTTTTAAATTTAAGATCGTTCATGCGATCCCACCAGACGGGCTTGTCGGTTAATGGGACCGTTCCTTTTTTTTCGAAATCAGCCAATTTGACGCCGGTTCCTTCGAGCTGCCACTCCCAGAAATCTTCGATATCGTTGAATTCAAAATATTTGCCGACGCCCAGGCGTTCGGCCAGTGATTTGAAAATCCACCAATCCGGTTTGGCCTCATTACGGGGGTCCACCGCCTTTTGGCGCATCTGAAACTGGGGCTTGAGACCTTTGCCGGTCGACAGTACACTTGATTTTTCCAGATAGGTCGCCGACGGCAGCAGCACATCGGCATACCATGCCGTCTCGCTGTAATTGGCGTCGATGGCAACCAGAAGGTCCAGCTTGTCGAATGCCTTTTTCTGCGCTTCCGGGTCCGGCAAAGACAGCAAGGGATCGTGACGATAGGCGATATAGGCTCTGATCGGATAGGGGTCTCCATTGCCGATCGACGGATACATCAGGTGCAGCAGCCCCGGCCCGGCTTCAAAATGCTTGTGTTTCCAGCCGCAGCCGTCGACCCGTTTTTCTTCGGGCTTGGGGATGGTATCCATCAGGGATTTTAACCCTTTTCTGCCGACATCGCCGGGGCCCTTCTGGAAAAAGAGCGCGCCGGGAGACTCAAATGCACCCATCAGGGCGTTGAGGATATAGATCGATCGAATCGCGTAAAACGAATCCTGATAGCGCGCCACCATCCAGCCCGGATGGAATAGGACAGCAGGTCGATCCTCGGCGATCTCATGTGCAAAGGCAATGATTTCAGCGGCCGGAATTCCGGTTTCCTGAGCGGCCCATTCGGGGGTATAGGGGACGACAAAAGATTCCAGCTCCTTGAGCCCCAGTACCCATTTTTTGACAAATTCGGCGTCATACAGCTTTTCGCGCAGCACCGTATGGATGATGCCCAGATTCAGAGCGTAGTCCGTGCCCGGGCGAATCGCCCAGTAGCGGGTGGCCTTCATGGCAGTTCCGGCCGCCCGCGGGTCGATGTAGGTAATTTTGCCGCCCTTGTCGAGCATTTCCATAATTTTGCCGGCCGCTTTAACACGCAGGGATTCAAAGACATTGCGGCCGTATAAGATCAAATGTTTGCAGTTGCCGTAATCGTAATTGAAGGTTTTGCGCCCCGATCCAAACAGCGACAGGGCGGCGTGCTGAACGTTGCGCGCACAGGTGCAATCGTGGTTGAAATAATTGGGCGAGCCAAGTGCGCGCAAAAAACTGCGGTGGATATCGCGAAAGGGTCCGCCGCGGTCGCTGAGGGCAATGGCCCTGGCGCCGTCCTTTTTAATGATGGCTTTCAATTTATCGGCGATATAGTCCAGAGCCTCATCCCAGGAGGCCTCCTTCCATTTGCCTTCACCGCGCTGGCCCTCTCGGATCAGGGGGTGCTGGGGCCGCTCGTAGTCATACAGCATGGCAACGCCGGCGGAGCCTTTGGCACACAATCGACCGGCCATACCCGGGTCCTGGGGGTTGCCTTCGATCCATTTGACAACCCCGTCTTCAACCTCAACCTGAATGGGGCACCTGACCGTGCACATCCCACATATACTGAAGACCGATTCTCTCATGATGTTATGGTTACCTCCGTTTGAAATGCAAATTGGACTCACGGTGACAAAAGTTGATTATGATTGCATATGGAAACATTTTTAGCGTAAAAACTTGCGATTTACAAAAGGAAACAATATATTCACTTTTGCTCTTGCCCACAACCTTTTTTTGACGATTCTGTCGTCTGAATACAGATCGTTGTTACAGAAAATATAAATGAAAACAGGTAAAATGAAAAGGAGGGGACTGTGAAAGTATCAAGATTTTTTTGGATTACGGGTATTTTTGTTCTGTTAACATTTGCCACCCTGGCATTGGCCCAGTCGGGTTCTGAATTGACGCCCGACGGCATGCCGGGCAAAATGAAACGGGCCATCGAAAGTAGTCTTAAAGACGATAATTTCGCCGAAAAGACCAAGGCCGTTATCAAACCGGGTGATCCGCAGGGCTACCTGGGAATACCCGGTGCGCCCAAGCCAAACGTAATCATCGGTCTACTGTGGGCCATCTGGGTCGGCTGGATTTTCTCGACCGTGGGTGCCTTCGGCGGCATCATGGCCGGCGTGGGGCACATCACCATCTTCGGGCTGGCCGACTATGCCAAGTCCTTCGGCAAGGGCAATCCGGTGAACAAGTTGTTAACGGATTCCATCCGCGTCTCCAACCAGTGGTTGGTTGGCTTGAGCGGTGCGATTTCATCTTTTAACTACTACCGCATGGGACGCCTGGTGGCACCGCTGGGCATCTGTCTGGCGATCGGTGGTGTCGGCGGCTCCTGGCTGGTACCGGAGCTGACCGCCGGCAAGATCTCGCTCAAGGCCTATCTGGGATATTTCGGCATCATCGTCTTCATCATCGGCGCCTTTCTGATCTATGAGCTCACCCCGCGGGGTGCGGCCCGCAAGAAAGAAGCCAAGGCAGCGGCGCAGGCTTTTGAGAAAGCGGTTGCCGACAAGACTGATACCGCCGACCAGGGCGTTAAAATCATAGAGGGCTCCTGGACCTTCATGTGGCTGGCGGTCGCCGCGGTGGTGGCGTCGGCCCTGTGGATAAATCTGGTGGGCGGCGCTAAAATTGTGGCCTATATTCTGGTGCTCATCGGCTGGGCCCTGACGTTTTTTATCGGCAATATCCGCTTCACCTTCTTCGGCCAGGAATTTAAATTTAAGGCCTGGATTCCGATGGTCGGCGGCATCTTCATTGCAGCAATTGCTTCCTTTTTGGGTATCGGCGGTGGCTTTCTGTATGTTCCCTTTCTGACATCGGTGGCCGGATTGCCGATGTTTCTGGTGGCCGGCACCTCGGCCCTGTGCGTTCTGGTTGGCATGATTGTATCCATTTTCTCCTATATGGTCGGCAAAGGTATCGTCATTTCCTGGGGTCTGATCGGCGCCGAGCTGATCGGTATCTTCATCGGCTCCATGATCGGGCCGCGCACCTCCAAGTATATTCCCGACAAGGTGCTGAAGATCATCTTTATCGCCCTGGCTTTTTACGTGGGGCTGCGCTATACCACCAAGGGCTTTTTGGGCTACAGCATTGTTCCGCCGTTCTAAGCGTATAACGGTTAACCTCAATATACCGGCCTGGCCCTTTGCCAGGCCGGATACCCTTTTTAAGATACCAAAATGGATGCCATCACCTGGCTGTTAAACACCATTGATCCGGTGCTCATAGCGCCCTACCGCTGGTTTGCAAACCCGATGTTGGGCTGGTGGGTGGGGACCTTTGTGCTGGCCCTGTGGGCCACTCTGCTGGGCGAGCTGACGCTGGCAGTGGCCTACCGCATTAACCGCAACCATATTGCCAAAAATCTTGAGCAGACCCAATATTATCACCAGCGCTCGCTGAATGCCAAAGCAGCCGGAGATGAGCCAGCCTACAAGGGGATCAATAGACTGGCTAACGAGGCCTTCGGCAAATCATTTTTTCTGTTTATGGCAATGGGAATGGCGTCTCTGTGGCCGGCTTTTTTCGCTGCTGCCTGGCTTAACCGCCGTTTTGCGGATATCGTTTTCACGCTACCCAAATGGGCAGGCGGGCTTGACCTCAATTTTATTGCGCCTTTTGTCATCCTTTACATCTTTGCAAGAGTTATATTTGGCAAATTGAAACCCTATCTGCCGTTTTTGAATCAGTTCGCACGACAAGCTTCCCAAGACTAATCTGCATCTATAGCTTTGGGAGGATATGCTTCCAGTCCTTCTTAAAACTGAGCATCGAGAGATAGACACAGTTTTGCGGGTATGCGTCATGCAGCGCATTCAGGTTCTTTACGGGTTCATAGGCTTTGGCCGACGCATCTTTCTTTTTCCCGACACTCTTGTAGAGCAGATCGATATTGTTTGACATCCAGGCTTCAATGACAACAGGGATGCCCAGGCTTTCGAGTCTGTCCACATTGGGGTCTCTGCCGATGATCGGCTGGGTGATCACAAATTTTGCGCCCGCTGCCATTTTTTGGTGCAAGCGCTTGGTTTCAAAATCGATCGGCTTGTACGGGTTGAAAGCCGCACCGGTGATAAATATTCCTGCATAGGCGGTGTTAATGTAGCGGATCAGGTCGATAGATGTGGTCACACTTTTGCGGCCACCGATGCGCTGCGGGTCAAGAGCAGGCAGGTCGAGCCCACCATCACCCCGGATAACCAGAAGATACTTGACACCCATTGACGAGGCCCTGTTGAGCACGGTATCCAGTTCTTCTTTGGTGTGAAACGTATTGAGGTTCATCACCATTCTTTGCGGATTGATCGCGAGGCCGCAACTGTCAATTGCTTCCAGGGCGTTGTAACGCGGCCGGCCCATGGGGTTGTCCGGTATCGATACCCCGCAGCCGGAATCCATTATTCTGCGATAACGCTCGGCAAAACCCTCCATATTGGCTTTGACGTTTTCTTGATCGGATCTCAGGGGCGTCAAAATTTCAATCAAATAGGCGCAATCAAACATATGCGATATTTCCTTTGACGTTACCGTTGCGTTGCCGCCTGTGCAAAATTCTTGAGCGCATTTTGGACCTTATCCAGCACCGGCTCGCAGCCGGCGATTTCATGACGCTTTGCAAGGTACAGGGGATCGTTGTAAGTCAGCCACACCTGCCCGTTGTCATCTTGCCAGATGAGGGCTTTTTGGGGCAGATCAATGCCGATTGTCTGGCCGCATTGCATCAGGGGCGCGCCGACTTTGGGGTTGCCGAATATCACCAACTCCGTCGGTCGCAGCTGTTTTCCCACTTTGCGGGCACCTTCACCGTGGTTGACACGTTAAAATATGGTCATCCCCTTTTCCCTTAAGGCTGATTCCAGACGATCGACTGTATTTTTAACATCATGTGCACTTTTTACACTCGTTAAGCCGGGTTCAGCTGACACCGGTAGGGCAAAAGCGACGATCAAGATCAGAGCGAAAATTGAGCTGCGCATCGTTTATCCTTTATTTTGGGCTTTAGGTTAAATTCTCTTTTAATACTAAAACAGGGTTTTGCAGAGGCAACTGTCTGGCGCTTTTATTATTCAAAATTTTTTCGACCTGTCGACTTTGTCAATTAAACGATCGTCCCTAAACTCAAGAAATTTAGATTTTGGCCGATTTGAAAACATAGAACGATTTCAAATTAAAGAGAATGCACCTAAATATAAACAGTCCTAAAAAATGAAACATACATATAAAATCCTCTACCGCTTCAAATCATCAGGCTTTTTTAGGTTAATCGCCCTGACGGCCTTATGTCTGATAGTGGGGTGTGCGGCCGCTCCCAAACCGGCTGGCACACCAAATTCTGAGGCGACGCCATTGCAGACCTCCAAAGATCAGGCCGTTGACTCTGAAATCGAAAATAGACTGCGCTGGGAATACAGACGCTGGCAGGGAATCCGGCATCGCCTGGGGGGCAGAGATCGGCAGGGAATCGATTGCTCCGGGTTTGTCAAAGCGGTCTACAGAGATGTTTTTAACATTGAATTGCCGCGCAGCACCCGGTTGCAGGTCAAAACGGGACAGGTGGTATCTTATAAAAACCTTCGCGCCGGAGACCTGGTGTTCTTCAGGCCCCCATCCTATCCGCGGCATGTGGGGATTTATTTGGGCGACTCTGAATTTGTGCATTCTTCCAAAAATAAAGGGGTGACGGTGTCCAAGATCGATCACACTTACTGGGGAAAATATTACTGGACCGCCCGCCGCATCCTTACCGCTCCTTAACCTTCTTTAATCAAAAATTACGCCCATCACAATCTGGTTTAGCTTTCAAAGGGCTTTTTTGCATTATACCTACATTTTAGGTGTCAGGTTTCGGGTGTCAGGTGTCAGCAGCAGAAGACAGATGACAGAAGACAGAGGACAGAAAGGTCGTTTCATCTTCCCATCTTCCCATCTGTCCTCTGTCGTCTGACTTCTGTCCTCTGAAATCTGATTCCTGAGCAATGGATCAATTCCCGGGTACATCCAGAAAAGGCGGTAGCGGAATGTCCAGCGCATAGGCCACCGCGCGCACCAGCTCAGCTTCTTCCAGAGTGACCTTTTCATCGTGAAGCACGCAATGGGCACAGGCATCCAGAAGACTTTTTTTTACGCCCGGGCTGGCCATCGCAAAACGTTGCAGGGCGCTCCGCAATGCGCCGAATGACACCTTATCAGCCGGTTGCAACTTCCAGCGCGTATCCTGGATATTCAATCTTGAAAATCCATGATTGAAAGCGGCCTGCGCGGCCACCTCATGACGGTGCCCGACATGGGCGAGTTTTGAGAGAATATTGACGGCATCCAAAGCCAGCGCTGTTATGCTTTTATAGACGATCTCCTTTTTGTGGCGCTTATAGTTTGCTCCCAGGCGGTGCAACAGAATTTGTTGAAGCGCAAATTCAAAAAAGGAAAGCCGAGCATCGGCCTCCACCAGGATTTGAACAAACGTTTTAAATTTTGCATACTGGCCGGCCGACATCTGGCGCAAAACCGGCAGGGCTAAATCCAGAACGGGCAGCCGCAGCTGCAGGTCCAGCGTTTTAAAGCGCACTTCCAGGTCTGCCAGATGCCGCACAAGCTTTCCTGGAGCGCGCCTCTGCAATCGCTTCATCTGAATGTCCCGGATCTGCGGGTCTTCGTCTAACAAAAGCAGGCAAGCGACGGCCATCGCCCCTAAAATATCGCTGAGTTCGGCCTTGATGTCAGCCGGTATAACATCTAATAGCTTTTGGCTGTGATCGATATCCCGGGCAGTGATGTCACCCGGGCGGTTGATGACCGTGGCTACGCCCGTGGCAAATGCCGCTGCCGGATGCGCTTTGGATTCCTCTGTTGCCTTTACCAGTGGCGCTGTGGGGGTGGGTGCTTCTCTGTCCGGTATCTTCAGGGGCTCAAAGTGACCGTCGAAACCCGGATCAAGACGCTGAATTCGTTCCGGTAGCGGCGGATGGGTGGCAAACAGGGTGCTGACAGCCTTGGCGATAAACATGTGACAGATTTCACCGGCATGCGGCGATCGCATTTTGGATCCCAGTTTAAACCCGCCGATTTTTTTTAAAGCCCCGGCAATGCCGCCGGGGTTGCGCGTAAATTGGACTGCTGAAGCATCAGCAAAATATTCTCGCTGGCGGGAAACGGCAGCTTGAATGATCCGGCCAAACAGATGACCGACGAATCCAATGATGACCAGGCCCAGTCCGACTAAAACAATTTGAGCTCCGCTTTTGCGGCTACCGGTTCGGGAGCGCAGAATCAGGTAGCCGATATTGGCCAGTACCATAATCCCGCTGAGCAGTCCGATCAAACGGATGTTCAGGCGCATGTCCCCGTTTAAGATATGGCTGAATTCATGGGCGATTACCCCTTGAAGCTCTTCGCGTTTGAGCAATTTCAAACAGTTGGGGGTTACAGCGACAACGGCATCATTGGAACTGTACCCGGCGGCAAAGGCATTGATGCCTTTTTCGCGGTCCAGGATGAAAACCTGCGGCACCGGTGTGCCTGAAGCCAGAGCCATTTCTTCGACAACATTGAGCAATCTGCGCTCGTCGGTATCTGTGGTGGCGGCATGGACAAGTCGTCCGCCTAGGTTTTCGGCCACAGCACTTCCACCTTTCGCCAGCGCAACAATTTTGGTCACACTGCCGATAAAAATAACCAGCAGGGTGATACAGATCACCCAGAATCCCAGCTCGGGCTGAATCAAATCAAACTGTTGAGTAGCAAAGCCCGGCTGGCCGGCGCGGTGAAAAAACACAATGGCTAATGCAACTGCGTAGACGGCCAGAGTGACCGCGGTGACTGCCAGGATAAACAAGCCCAGCAGCCGGCTGGTTTTTACTCTGGCCATATCCTGTTGTTTGAAAAAATCCATTTTATATTTATCCTCACGCAAAGCCGCCAAGCCCGCAAAGTTTTGATCTTAACCTTTTACATCTTTGCGCCTTAGCGTCTTTGGGTGAGATCTAAAACCTTTCGCTACCTTTAAACATATCGAATCCATTAAAGCTTCTAAAAAGAAACTTTGGGTGCCTGCCGTTCTTCGGGTGTTTCGGTGGACTCCAGCAATTGCGCCGGGGCAAAATTAAACATACCGGCGATGATGGTGTTGGGAAATTTCTCGCGGCTGATGTTATATGCCATGACAGCGTCGTTAAAGGCCTGACGCGCGAAGGCGACGCGATTTTCAGTAGACGTCAGCTCCTCCTGCAGCTGCAGCATGTTTTCGTTGGCTTTTAAATCCGGATAATTTTCTACCAGGGCAAAAAGACGGCCTAATGTTCCGGCCAATAACCCTTCGGCGCTGGCAAGATCTTTCATGGCTGCCGGATCACCGGGATTTCCGGAAGCGTTCTGACTGGCCGTCAATGCGCTGTTGCGCGCATTGATGACGGCCTCCAGCGTTTCGCGCTCGTGCTTCATGTAGCCTTTGGCCGTTTCAACCAGATTGGGTATCAGGTCATATCGGCGTTTAAGCTGGACGTCGATTTGAGAAAATGAATTTTTGAAGCGGTTTCGAAGTGTCACCAGACTGTTGTATATGCCAACCACGACAATGATGGCCAAAAGAATGATTCCGCCGATAACGATTACTGCAGTCATATGATCCTCCTCGTTTGGATGGAAAATGGAAATGCCCGCCGGACAGCTGTTTTATTTTTTGATACTGATAAAGTTGACACCAAACCCGTTCGGGCTGGACCAGATGACCTCGCCTTTTATTTTGGCGGTTCTACCTTTTTTTAAGGGCACAACCAATGTGACGATCTGACCTGCGTCCAGCCGGTGATGGGTTTCGATAAATACACCGGAAGGGCTTATATTTTTGGATAGTCCTTTAAGGATTTTGTTTCGGGCGCTAAACAGAAGGTCACGAACGTAGCGCTTGCGGGTATGTTTGCGTTGATCTTCTACAATTTTTATGCTGCTGTCGCGCGATTTTTGTTTATCATAATCGATCCTGTATTGAACACCATAGCCATATTTAAAATGGGAGGTCGGCAACTTCTTGCGCCACATGATTTTTGCGCTCAGACATTCATAGGTATCATGGGAATCGCTATACGGTGAATATTCGATCCCGATGAAAACCTCTTCGCCCAGTTGCAGCCAGCTGTCTGTCTCAAAATACAGTCCGTGCTTGCTGTAGTTGAGCATTCTGGCCTGATAAATAATGCCGGCCTTCAAATTTTCAATCATTACCGGCGCCTTGTATCTGATACGGGCGTTGTTTCTATTTTCCGGATTCTCATCCATATGACATGTGCCACGTAAATTGTTTTATGTTTCTTTTCAATGTTAGTTGTCACCGGAAGCAATGGATCAGGCTTCAAACACATAGACGGGTTGTTCGGGAGCAAGCAAGGTTGTCATCACTTCAGCCTGACAGTGTTTTTCCAGCATTCGGGCGACCCGATCCCGGGTTGCAATTGCCCGGGTTTCACTATCCTCACCCAGGCCGTCAATGTTCATAACGATAATGCGGGTGTCTTCGGCGATGCGGGTATGATGTCCATTGCGCCAATTCCAGCGTCGGCACATCACTTCTTTTGACTCAGACACCACATAGATGACTTCCCCAGGCGCCGGGTGCTCGGTGTGTTCAGGATTTCCCAGCGGAGTGAACGTTTCACTGCCGTCCGCATACCGCAATTCCAGATTGCCACCCGCCCGGATGACATCATCACCACCAACCGGTGTGCGGGCTTCGATGGAGTTGATATTCATAATAGCCACGACTTTATTGATGAACGGCATGCGGGCGCCCGGTTTCTGAACGCGCTTTAAAAGCGCGCAATGTGCCGGTGGAAATTTATTGGGATTCGAACCAAATTGGCGGTGAGCCTCTTTCCAGGCCGTGGCCAGCGGGTCTGTTTTTAAATCGATGGGATTTTCGGCCGCCAGCCCGATGGCCCGGTTGAGCAGCTCTTCTAATTCCGGTGAGTGTCCCAGATTATCAATACCGCTGGCGATCACAATTCCGCGCCGAAAGGTGGGTTGGTTCTCAAAGATTTTCGGATGGATCCGGATTTCAAACATGGTCCTTCGGCTTTGATATGGATTTGACTTTAATTCGAGTAGCCAAAATGCGCATTTTCGAAAACCTGATGATTATGTTTTATCATCCGTGCTTTACGGGAAGCAAGAACAAAAATTTCAATTTGAGTGCGCGTTTCAGGAGCTATGAATCCCTTATTGTTTCTCGGATTTCAATCAGCAGAAAAATTCATTGATGCTGATCCGCAATAGCGAGCGCATTCCCCGCAGCTTGCTGCAGGGTAATCTTCAATTGTTTTGGAAGCGTTTCTTTAACAGGGCATTTAAAGCCGGGTAGTCGATTTTTGCATTGTGACGCGGATCGACCGGAATACGTTTTAGAATCTCGACACGATCAATTCCCGCCCAGGTTAGTTTCGCTTTTAAAGCCGCCATATGATTGGAGCCATTGGTGTGTTCCAGTTCGACCGCAAGGACGCGCTGGTTGTTATATGCAATGCATGCAGAGCGACGCAGGTTGGGATGTTCGCTAACGGCACTTTCAACCGCAAAGGGATAGAGAATACCGCAGGGGTCTTCGATGCGAGCGATGCAGCGTCCGAGCAACCAGAGCCGACCTTTTGTGTCCAAATAGCCGGCATCACCGGTGCGATGCCAGATCGCTTCGGATACGGTGAATTTGGTCTCTGAATTGCCCCGGCCCTTCCAGTAGCCCGGCAGTACGTGATCGCCGCTCACGACGATTTCCCCGGCTTTTCCGGGCGGTAGACACAGCGATTCAAATTGAGACCGGCTGAGCGGGGCGATCGGAGACCCCCAGCGATCCGGAATAATTCTCAAATGAATGTCTTTTACCGGAGGCCCTGCGAGCAATCCCTTACCGGCAGTCATGGCTTGGATGTCTTTATCATCAATGGACTCTTTTGGTATTTGCGCAATCGGCTCTGCCTCGGTTGAGCCGTAAACGGCAACAATTTGTGCATTGGGGGCAAGATTCTGAAGTTGATCCAGCAAACGCGGAAAAATTGGTCCCCCACCGGTTAAGATCTTTTTAAGTCCGGGCAGCGTAATGTGGTGTTTGAGGCAATACTTGACAATACATTCGAAAAAGGCCGGAGACGCTTCGATATTTGTGATCTTGTCAGCCTGAATTTGCCGGATAATCGGGCCGGCCTTGATAAAACCCGGACGACGCAGATCTGCATGCGGAATTAAACTGGTAACGCCTGAGCCCAGATGTGACAGAACGAAAATGGGGAGTGTGCATAGAACTCTGTCCGCGTGGGAAAGATTTAATTCTTTTGCGAGCACCCGATGCTGATCAAGCAGGAAGCCATGGGTTCTAACGGCCACTTTCGGTTCGCCGGTGCTTCCGCTGGTAAAAGTGATCAGAGCAGGCGTGTTCTGTTCGCCGGGCTCAATGTCCATTTTTTTAACACATCGTCTCCAGCGATTCCAGGACCTGGTGCCGGGCAGGCGCAATCCGGTTGAAAACTTTATCGGAACTTGTCTCAACGCAGGTGATCGCAATTGGAGCAGATGGGCTTTTGGACTGGCAATCAGTGCCTTTGGCGGGATCAGTTCACAGCACCGATCGATATGGCCGATTCCGGCTGAAGGATCGATGAATACCGCTACAAGTTTGAGCCGAAAGATGGCCAGCAGGGTGATATAGAGATCCGCGGAAATCGGCTGAAAGACCAGGACCGCATCTCCGGCACGAAGCCCAGCATAGAACAGTAAAGTGGCCGCCCGTGCGGAGGCATCTTCGATTTGGCTGAACGTAAACGGTCGGCTATTTTTACGCTGCGGCTCTATTAAGGCTACCGATTGCGGATGCTGGCTTGCTTGCGTTTTTAGTACTTCAACAATATTCATTTTAGGTTAACTCCTTTTTAAATAGATGGTATTGGCGTATGGGGCGTGCATAGTGGGCCGAAATCTTACGCGATATATTGCCCTCTATGATGTAGGCATGGATAGCACGTGTAAAACCCAGCTTTTTGGCGGCAGAATGACATCTTGCGAATAAGACACTGCCCAAACCCATGCCCCTGTAGGCGGGGTGAACCGCCAGGCTTTTTATGATGAGCGTATCGATGGTTTGTCCGCGATCGGCTTCGCGATAGTCTGGAATGCCGAAGACCAGGCCGATCGGAGAATCATCCACTTCCGCAATTAATATCA
>JASFIV010000034.1:0-24347 GCA_050122475.1 Desulfobacterales bacterium
ATCATAGCGACCGATTTGGTTGTAATAATTTCCCAGATGGTAATGAGATACCTCGTTGTTCGGATTGGTTTGGATGGCCTGCTTGTATGCCGCAATGGCCTCAGTGTGAGAATTTTTGCCGGCGTAACAGTATCCGAGGCCGTACCAGGCGGTGGTACTACTGGGATCATTTTCGGTGGCCAGTTTAAAATATTGCAGAGCTTTCTGGTCCTGACCGTTTACCGAAAGGCTATATCCTTTGCGGCACAGCTCGGCGGCCAGGCGCGGCTTCTGATCGCTGGTATTGAAGGTCCACTCTGACAGTGATTGCGCGCTGGCCTTGACTTTTAAATCGCGAATCGATTTGCTTGCTATGGCAAAATTTAGATTTTGTCCTCGTAAAAATTGAAAGCTGGCCACGCCGACAACTTTACCTTTCATATTGACAACCGGGCTGCCGCTTGATCCGGGAGATATGGGGGCCGACATTTGAAAGAAAGTTCCCAAACCTGGAATTTTGCGTACCGAGGAAATAATCCCGTCACTAACCGATTGCTCCAGTCCCATTGGACTGCCCACGACAACCACCTGCTGGGCCACTGGGGGCACCTTGTAGCTTACCGACAACCAGCGAACCTTTTCGGGGGGGATATCAACACTTACCTTAATTAAATCGGTTTCCTGGCTTTCGGCCACAACCGTTCTGACACGGTAGGTGCTGCCGTCAGCAGTCCTGATCTCAGCGCCGAATTTTCCGACAAGCACATGATGATTCGTTATTAAATGACCATATTTGTTGACAAAGAACCCGGAGCCGATATTCGCTACATTGTTGTTCGCATCATAAGCGACAACCGTAACCACAGCCGGCTGGATGGACTTTACCAGTTCAGTCAAATCGTCGGCTGCCATCGCGCTTGGTGAAGTCGCAATTGCCAGAATAATCATTAAAAAATTTTGTAACTTTAATTTCATTGGTGCCCCACCCATAAGACTAATGACACGGTTTCTCTCTACCGGCAACAACAAACTTCAATATTATCGCACGATGGACTCAAAATCGGCCAAAAAACCTTACAATTTTAAATGCCCTCGCAGGTCGCAATAACGAAAGTCTGTCCCTTTTTAAGTCGTTGCTTCGATTTTAGCCTTACGATTTCGTCTTGCTGATCTGCATCACCCGTCACCGGTAATGGGCCGGATATCGATTGGCATCATGATTGAAGTCGCTAAAATCAGTCACGAAAAGTACGATAAGCACAAAATATACAGAATAAAGCCCATAATGCGCAATTTCTGCAAATTTTGCCGACCGGCTTTTCGATTTTTGCGGTTTCGATCTAAATTCAAGGTTTCATAAACCAGTCGAACAGGGGGGTATATACCACATATAGTATTTTTTCTTGACATTTATCAATATGTTGTGATATTGTAATATCAGCATGTCAATGATTGTTGCTGGCCATTGGTAATAATCATTTGAGGGCAGGCAGGGCAAGGTCTATGTTAGACCTTGCCCAATATAGTCATAGTGAACAGCGACTGGGCATCGTTTATCATATTGATCTGAATTTATTTTTTGTTTCACTATGGCTGTAATTAAAACACCCCCGGGTAGTGTGAGGGCTGCCCGGGGGTTTTTAATCGATTACCGAACCGCATTATCGGTCGATTGAAGATTTTCGATTTAGTCCTTTCCCTTGTCCACAGATTTTCTCAATTCCCGTTGTGCTTCCACACAGTCGCAATGTCCATCGATCGCCTCGATATAATACATGCAACGATCTCCAACCGTTGATTTATGAGCGTATTTGCATCTTTTCTGGTCATTCCAAATGGCACCGGCGCTGCAGCGCGACATGACGCCGGGCACGCAGTAATTTGTTCTGACCAGCCTGAGGTCGGGTTTACTCTCGAGTAGCTGGCAACTGTTTTTTTCATTCCGTTTGCATTTCGTCATTGTGAGATATTCCCGAAGTTTGGCGCTGTATCATCCGGGTCACGATTGGAGCGCCTGTCGTTTCCCCTTTGGGTGGTTGACCCATTTTATTAAGCGGTTAATTGGCAGCAGCTCAACGAGCGCTGACAGCTTCATGCACCTGTATCATTACCCCGACACGCGGATGTTTGATCTATAGCGGTTATCAAAGAAAGTTCCAATCACGGAACGCTTTTTTGCTACAACCACCATGTTGGGGCGAAGCTGAATGCGAAGACCAATTATGCCGCCATCCTTTTTCGAAACATTAATATGACAAGCGGTATAAATCAATGGACGGCTCATATCCTAAAACCGTTGACACCGGTTCCTGGCTGCGACTACCCTGAGAAATAATCTTGCCGTCTCTCATGCTCGATCATCTGACTGATTCTACGGGATTCGTTTTTCATAGAATCTTACAGGAGGGTTTAATTTAACACTATAACCATTCATCAATGCGCATAACGACTATTGTGAATAGACAAATGTGGGTCCTGAAGTTACAAAAATCAAATTGATTGCCGGGCTGCTCGAGGGTCGTTTTACCATTTAAAAATAATGCTGAAATGATCTGATGTCCACCGTATCGCTAACCAGAATCTTCTTAACGACGATGCATTTTTTCAGATAGCTTTTGGCGTTGGTCGTAGAATACAGTACGCCTTTCCTTGCCCGCCTTGCGTTTTATGTTGAGAATTCTTCTGCGATCGGCTCCGCTGCGGCGATCGTATTGCGTCCTTCTTTCGGGCTGATGCTCGATCTCGGCGGAGCAACGGCGCTCCGAGCCGGAACGGGTGCCGCCGTTATCGATAAAGGCGATTAGATTATCCAGTCCACTCATGGCACTGTTTCTCGTTTTGATTGATTCGCTTCAATGCATAATACGTTGATTTAAAAATCATAAATCCTAAGGATTTGCTTTGCAAGGCCAATTTTTTTAATGGTTTTATTTTTTTTCGGTCGGAAAGCCGGCCTTTGTCCAGGCTGTCCAGCCGCCTTGGAGGGCAAAAACGCTTGGGTGGCCGTATTCGATGAGATGGCGTGCCGCCCGGGCACTGGTTCTTTCATTTTTTCAGGCACAATACAATATAAGGGTTTTGTTTTTGCCATATTTAGTGGCCCACTGCTCTATAGCGTTGGGCTCCTCTCGAATCGCACGGGCGATTTTCGCTGTGCTGCGCCACCATGACTTAGCCGTGCGGACATCAATGAAAATTACATCCGGGTTGCCATGCACCTGGTTTGCGTGCTCGATGGAAATGCGCGGCACCTCGCTGGAAGCTGCTCCGGCTGCCGTCCAGTTGAGGGCCGAGGCAGCTGGCAGGACGATCAAAAAACCGCTGATGGCTAAAAGCGTTCGTATGTTCATGGCAGAACCCTGCAATGGTGGCGGTGTAAAGTGACTGTTTAGGTCCGTCAGCTCCGGCTGGATGTATTATACGGATAGACGTTGTGGAGGTCAATCATTTGAATGCGCTGATAATGGTCGCAAATGAGTCCCCTGGTGGGGATCTATTCTAAAAAACGATCCTCGGTGTCAATTCGCCCTGCTTAATCTGAAATTGGCCAAAAAAGTAGGGGCGGCTCACCATGAACCGCCCCCTCCCTAAGGAATTATACCAAACAGCGTGCCCGCCTGCACACTGTTAGTTTATATATCGGTATTTGTTTATAAAACTTTACATTAAATCTTCAATTATGAATTGTTTTGAAGCCTTAGGTCGAAATTTAATTTCGCATGGCTTCGATTTTGACAAACTCTTTTTTTTCCCGGCAATACCATTGATGCGGCCCGATACTCTTATACTCTCCGTCAGATAGGGCAATAATGCGTTGGGCAAAGGCCAGTGCCTGCTGCTGGTCGGGAAAAAGATTCCGGAGGGTTCCGATGTGTTTGCCATATTCAACAACACAAACCATGATCATTTCATCCTTCCACCCCGTGGGGCTTTGGCCATCTTCAAGTAAATCCCATGCAGCCCCCGGGGTGAGCTAAGCCCCGGGGGCATTGAAAGGAGGAGCGTCCCGCTGGATTTGGTGCTTGGGGACGGAAGCCACATGGCGGCCAACTGTACGGGCACGCATGCGAACTGAGCTTTACAATATTCAACTTTCATGCCAAATGGATTCGGCCATAAATACATCATATAAAATAGCGTTCGGGCGCCATTTGCAGGCTTGGGCAAAGGGGTTACAGCAGAAACACATGAGGGCTGTCAAATTTTTGACCGCACCGACGCTTGATTGTTTGCTTGACATTGCCGCACGTCGGGGATATCAGAAACGAAAACGGAAAGAATTAGAAGATGGATCCTACCCTAAATTGGCTGGTAGAAACCTGGAAGGCCTTTAGTGTTTGGACTTCCACCCAACCGACATTTATACAGGTCGCTTTCGGTATGGGCCTGTTTTATTTGGCTTTACAGCTATGGCGACTGGTATATCGCATGAGTGTTTACATCCTAACGGGTCTGTTTGCCGGCCGCGGCCGACCCCGCCAAAAAAAGGATGTTAAACCACCCAACCGCACAAAAAAACATGTCACCATGGATGATGACGCCCCTCCATTTGTTTTTCGATAATCTTAGGGTCAAAGGCCCCACAGGCGATCCTGCTTTCCTTTCAAATGATTCGACCCGGACTCCCCGCATCGAGTTACTTCAGCGCTTTTTACACCTGTATATCCATGTCCCCTAAGAGCCCTGCGACCGGCAATTTCTGCCTCGAACCCATTTCATTTGCCGGTCTGTGCCGTGGCGGGTGGTGGGTAAGGGGAACTAGGCAGATTGACAATTAAGGGCAAAATAATTGACGATAATTGTCATTTTTTGACATTTTATAAGCTCGGTGAATATTCTAATTTACTAATATTATATAAGATAAATGGATTCTGGAGTTTGGCACAAATATTGTATTTCAAATTGAAAAAATAAAATTGTTTAAAACTTCTCAGATGTACGTGCATCTTCTTATTCGGGCTCTCACAACTATACATGATGGAGTATGTTCCGGTTGGAATAACGGCATTTTGGGAAGTTTTAATTTTTTTGCAGAACACAAACGGATGATGTCGATCCTGGGGGGCAAATGATTTCAGCATTAAACGGTACCCTATCCGCCTTAAGAGCTTTTGTCACCAAACTGGGGGCTACGGCCGACAACATTGCCAACGTCAATACGGATGGATTTAAACGCAATCGCGCCGTTCTGCATGAAGATGACAACGGCGGCGTTCGGGTGGAACTGAGCAAGGACCAAAGCCCGGGGTTGCGCTATGATGCCATTGAGGACGGCAAAAAAGTTGAAAAAGAGACCTCCAATGTCGACCTGGCCAAAGAGATACCGGATTTAATGCTCACCAAGCGCGCCTATCAGGCAAATTTAAAGACCATCGAGACCCAGGATGAAATGCTGGGTTCCCTCCTGGATACAATCGGATAGGCGATTGCCCTGGCTGCCTGAATTTCAATTGTTTAAAGATTAGTTTTTACTTTGCGTCTTTGCGCCTTTGCGAAAGGAGCACTTTTTCCACATTATCTTGATTCATTCTGCGTTCTCATCCCCCTGGCAACATGACGATCCATCAATTTATGCAATTCCTGAATGTGATCCGTCTCTTCGGCAATAATTTTTTCCAGAAAATCGAGCGTTTCATCATCGGCAATAAACGGTCGCAGCATTTTATAAAATAGGACTTTGTCATTTTCAAATTCAACCGCCAGGGAGAGCAAATCCACCAGCTGGTCCATTTCGCTAAAATTGGCCTCTTTCAGAGAAAAACTTTGTTTTCCAAGCACGTCACTGAGCAGCGATTTTCCCATGGCCTCGACCGCCGGGTCCTTAACCTGGGTATCAATGGTCTCTTTGATCTGGCTAAACCATTCAGCATGCGCAACTTCTTCATCGGCAAGCCATTGCAGGATAAAAATTAAAGACGGGTTTGAAATTTGCGAAAGGGCTTTTCGATAAATCTGTTCTGCGTTTTTTTCGATTTGAATGGCCAGATCAATTATATCGCTCATTAGAAACATTTTTCGCTAATATTTCCTCTTTTGCCGGCACCTGTTGACTCTGAAACGAACATTGTCTGTGTTTTACTTTTTCAGGCTACCACAGAAGTAGTCGTAAAACCGGCCTGAACCTTTCAACGATCGTCCTATTTGTCTCTATTGACGATTGTCAGCAATATGGTGCACTCGTTTTGTGGGGTTGCTTTTCTCAGGATCCTATATTAAACAGCGGAGCATGACAACTTTGAACTTTACATCTGCCGGCTCACTTTATGGACAAGGAGCGTAATTGATGCCAGCTAAAAAGTCTAAACCCAAATCCCGATTTTTTATTTCAGCCCATGATGATGCCGGTTCAGCACGCCTGCATGCGGATACACCGCAATGTCGTTCAGCTTCTTACAAATTGGCCTACCAGGATGAAGACTTTATTTTACGGGATGAGCTGCGCCCGGTACGCTTACAATTAGAGCTGCTTAAGCCCGAGCTGATTTTACAGGAAAATCATATTGAATCAACGGTGGTTATCTTTGGCAGTGCGCGCATTCCGGATCCGGCAACTGCCGAAGCCCGGCTGGTTTCAGCAGAAGCCGAGTACCGTAAACATAAAAACGATGATATCCTCAAACAAAAAGTGGATATCGCGCGACGAGCACTGGCCAACAGCAAGTATTATGATGAAGCCCGCAAACTGGGCGCCCTTATTTCCAGTAATACCGGTAAAGACAAAATGGTGGTGATTACCGGTGGGGGGCCGGGCATAATGGAGGCCGCCAACCGCGGCGCCCATGAAGCCGGCATCCCCAGCATTGGCATGAACATCGTGCTGCCCTTCGAACAGGCCCCCAATCCCTTTATTACCCCTGAATTATCCTTTCAGTTTCATTATTTTGCGATCCGTAAAATGCATCTGTTGATGCGGGCCCGGGCCCTGGCGGTTTTCCCAGGCGGATTTGGTACCCTGGATGAGCTTTTTGAGACCATGACCTTGATTCAAACCAAAAAAGTCAAACCCATACCGATTCTTTTGTTTGGCCAAAAATTCTGGGAACGGGTCATTAATTTCAATGCTCTGGTGGAGGAAGGCACCATCTCACCCCATGATTTAGATCTTTTTCAGTACGTTGAAACGGCTGAAGAAGCCTGGGAAATTATATCGCAGATAAAAAGCGATTAAATCGATACCAGTTGGAAGGATGTCGGGTGTTGCCGGAGCGCTTCGTTTGGAGAGAGCGGATCGGCACCTTGCGGGATTGAATCCGAACACGCTGCCCTAAAGGCGGATTTATTTCAGCTGTTTGTTATATTCCA
Source organism: Desulfobacterales bacterium (assembly GCA_050122475.1). Classification (GTDB taxonomy): domain Bacteria; phylum Desulfobacterota; class Desulfobacteria; order Desulfobacterales; family JAHEIW01; genus JAHEIW01. The sequence goes on from JASFIV010000034.1 coordinate 7,282, forward strand.
TGTAAAAATAATATTGTTGGGATACATCGGCCAGTTCTTTCATAAGCCTGTCTTTTTCCGGTTTTGATGGACATTGCTTGATTTTAGCTTTCAGGGTTTCCATCTCTTTTTTGAGTCTGACCTCCTCCGGTATGTAGCCTGCGTTTCGAATAACATGATAAGCGGTCCGCAGGTGTTCCGGTATTGCCTGATATTTGTCTAAATTCAGCGGCTTACCTTTACCTTTCAAGTTGTCGAAGGCACCCTCGGACATGGCCTGTCGTATTTTAATTTCTACCGGATCCTCAAACTCGTCATCGGGCTCTTTGAACTTATCGTCCTTCAGATGCTCATATCGGGCTCTGGCCATTTCTCTGGTAAATGCTTTACCGGGATGGTTCCGCTTGCGCTTGTGGCGTTTTTCGTCGGTCATGGTTTATCACCATAAATTGTTTTCTTAATCCACTTTTGTTGGGTTTCGCTTGTTCGGCAGGCAAAGCACCCGTTTGCCGGGGTTCAGGCCGAACGCATACAGTGTATCCAGCCCTCGTTTGCCATTTTGGTCAACTCACCGCTGCCGGTATAAATGGTGGTTTTCGCCGGTATCGTGGAGCCGAGCCGCTTGAGGCTGAAATGCATCAGCGACATGCTGCTGGGCCCCCAGATTTGACCGTAGCTTTTTTTTAGCAGGGTGCTGCCGCTAAACAGGGCATGGGCCTCTTTGATCCAGAAGCAGACCGAGCCTTTGGTATGGCCGGCCGTCAACAAAACGCGGATCGTAATCGTTCCGAGCTTGAGGGTATCTTTATCATTCAGAATCCGGTCCGGCTCGGTCTCGATGTCTGTTTCTTTGAGATGCTGATACTCATATTCGTGCAGGCAAAAGGTTGCACCGAATTTTTGTTTAAGTTGTGGCAGCGCCTGTACACGCGGTTGATGGGCATGCGTGACCAGCACGTATTTCAGGGTCAGCCCCCTGTCTGCTATTAATTGGCCCACGTCATCGATCGCCTCACCCACATCAATGGTGGCCGCTTCGCTGCCACTGATCAACAGATACTGATTCTGGCCGGACGGTGCAGCAAAATGTTTTACTTCCAAATTGCCTTTGTTTTTTGCCATCAGGTGATTTCCCTTCGCGAATTTATCTTTATCGGGATCGCTTCAGCTCAAATTGACCCTTAATCTGTAATGCTTACTGTATATCATACGACCGATCAAGGCTTCAATCAAATCAGCCCTGTCGAAATAGAACGTTGCCGCTGTCATCCGGATATAAGGAGTCGCAAATGGATTATGAAAATTTCTTGATCAATACGTACTTTGGCCGGCTGGACCCCGAGCCGATTAATCGCTTCAAAGACTTTGAGTCCACTGAAACCACCCAAGGCATTATTCGTAAATTTCTTGAAGCGAATTCAGAATACCCGCCATCCCTGCTGGAGGAGCAAGGGATGGTGCCTGTCGACTTAATGGAAAAACTCGGCCGCAATGATTTTTTCGGCCTCACGATTCCCAGCGAATACGGTGGGGTTGGTCTGAGCCTGAATCAGTATCTGCATATCGTTGAAACACTGGCAAGCCAAAATATGTCTTTAGGGATACTTGCCCTGGCACATCTTTCAATCGGCATCAAAGGAATTGTTCTCTTCGGCAACGAAGAACAGAAACGCAAATATCTGGCTCCGGCTGCTACCGGTGACATGATTTTTTCATATGCGCTGACCGAGCCCCAAACGGGCTCGGATGCCCAAAACATTCAAACCACTGCCACCGAATCTGAAGATGGTCGGTATTTTATTCTGAACGGGACCAAAACTTACATTACCAATGCCAATTATGCTGGCGGGCTTACGGTCTTTGCGCAGATGGATCCAGACCGGCCCGGGTTCATGGGAGCCTTTATCGTCGAGACCGAATGGGACGGTGTCAAAATCGGCAAGGATATGCCCAAAATGGGGCTTAAGGCCAGTTCCACGGCTGCCATCCAGTTTAAGAATGTCAAGGTTCCCCGTGAGAATTTGCTGGGGCGACCCGGTGATGGTTTTAAAATTGCCATGGTGATCCTCAATTATGGGCGTATGGCGCTGGGAGCGGCATCCGCCGGCATGATAAAACAGTCGTTAGCGGATATGGCGGGGCGCTCCGCCAGTCGGACGCAGTTTGGCGTTCCGATCAATGAATTTGAGCTGATTCAGGAAAAAATGGTTAAAGCGAAAGTCCACGGCTATGCGGCCGCTGCAATGACGGCCTTTACCGCTGGGATGCTTGAAGCCAACCCCACCGCAATGGTGGCAATGGAAAGCTCGCATTGCAAACTGTTTGGCACCACCCGAGCCTGGGATACGATCTATGATGCCCTTCAGGTTGCCGGCGGCTCCGGCTATTTGACCACGCAGCCTTACGAAAAACGCATGCGCGATTTTCGGGTGGCCACGATTTTCGAAGGAACAACCGAAATTCATTCGATGTACCCGGCCATGTTTGCCTTACGGACGCTGGGCAAGCGCATTCAGGCGCAGGCCTCAAACAAGCTGTATCAATTGATGACGCTGATCAAGGCGGCGTTTCGCCGCAGCAATTGGCCCCTGGCGTTTAATGACCCAAACATGAAGCGCGCTGCCCGTTTTGCTAGATCAACTGCACGCCGGATTCGCTTGATGATACTGACGGGCTTTTTAATTTTTGGGCATTCCATAGCGCAAAAGCAATTTTTTCTGCGCCGCGTTACCACCCTGAGCCTGTATCTATATGGAATCATCGCCATGCTGGCCAAAGTTGAAAGCGCCCGAAAATCCGGCCGCGACGTCTCCGCCGACCTCGATGTGTTGGCCTATTTTCTCGAAGAGTCCCGCCAGGCTCGCAAGCTCAATGGGCGGCTGTTTTCCGCCCGTCAGGAACAGCTGCACCACAAAATTGTATCCGAGATTGTCAGCGGCAAGCAGCGGGACAAAGGTCATTCAGATGAGATGGTGGGGGAGCTGCAGGGAGTGGAAGTTTCCAAGGAAGCCAACTAAAAGTTATCTTAAAAACGCATCAAATCTAAATGTAGATCGCATTTTTCATCCTGTTTTAGCTCACGCAAAGCCGCCAAGTCGCAAAGAGCCTTCGCTCAAGATAAAAAACCTTATTGTCTTTGCGCCTTTGCGTCTTTGCGAGAGGCCCAAACCTTAGATCAATTGTGTTCGTATCTTTTCTAATATATTCCAACTTTAACGGGCTTAACGGGCTCAACGGGCTTCAACCGGCCAACCGGAGAGGAGAAATTAATGTCGACCGGCTTGACGCCTGATGCGTCTGAGGTTATAAGCAGGGACAACGCTTTTTGATTTACAGGCAAGGATTTGATGGTTATCATGAAGGGGTTGATAGATAACAGGTAACGATTCAGCCGGACGAGGCCCAAACGGGCTGAAGGGAGGCATTCATGAATCGGTTTAACTCAGCAGCATTGATACTGGCATTCCTTGGATATGCCGGTTTTATAATTCCTGCAGCCAGCGCGGATATCTATTCCTGGACAGATGAAAACGGCGTCCGACATTTTACCAACCAGGCGCCGCCGGAACATGCCGAACTATTAATCAAATCGCCTGAAATTTCACATGATGAAGAGGCCCATCAACGTCGACTTGAAGAAGATAGGCTTGAGCTCGCCAGACAGGAACTGGCTGAAAGAAAAGCGCTCTTGTTGCAACAGCAGCTGGAGGCCGAGCGGCGACTCGCGGCCGCCAACGCCCGCGCCGAAGCGGCCTTACAACGAGCCGAACAGATTCTACAGGAAGCTGAAGCAGCAGCCGAAGCTTATGAAGATGACCGGGGGAGCAGTTACGGGTATTATTATCCGTATTACCGTATCGGCCATAGAAAGCACTATAAAAGCCATTACCGCCATAAAGGCCTGTATCGCAAACACCATGACAACTACAGGCGGCATCCTTACAAGTATGGATATAAAAAGCACAAACGGTATTCCTCTAAATACGGGCACGATAACAAGCACCGCTCAAAAGGAAAATACCATAACCGTCACTATCGCACCCACAGCGTCAGAAGCCACCATTCCCTGACGCGGGGTCGTTACACATCTCATCGCGCAAGGTCTGCGGCCTTTCGGGGGCGCCATGGTCGCTTCTGATGGTTAAAGGATATGGTTGTTCGCAAGAAGGGATGAAGGAAACGCGCACCGAACCGGCCGTTATTTAGGATGTAAAAAATCCTGAATATTGATAATTTTCTCGCCGGATTTGAAGGCGCCCTTCATTTCAGCGGCAGTGCCTCTAACCTTTGCTTTCCTTATTTGTTTGACAACGGCCTGAAGCTCTGCATTGTTCTGGATCAAATGTTCGATCTGCACATGCAATTTTTCCCAGTTGGCTTCCAGGTCTTCGGTGCTAAGGTCAAAGCCTCCCAGTGCGCTAAGCAATTTCCCCAGGTGGGCTAAAATTCCAAAGTGGGTCGTTCCCTGCAGATAATACGGGCAGTGGCACCACAGACTCATGCAGGCAACGTTTCTTTTTGTTCCTTCCGAATGGATGATGGAGTGAATGGCGCTGGGGCCCTGATAGGTGATCGAATTTACGCCTTTTTCTTGCAGGGTTGACGCCAGGGCCGTGTTGGATGCAATTGCCGAAATGACTCGATCCGTGTGCAGAACATGGTCATACATGCTGCCGATGGTGATAACGGATTGAACGTTGAGCTTTTCACAGAGACTGTAAAATTCATTGGCAAAGCAGACCCATTTGAGGCTGGGCTCGTCAGCCTGCACAATCACCAGGTCGGGTTGAGCGGGTGCGGTGCGCGCGGCATAAAAGGCACCTTCAGGCGGTGAAAAGCGCTTCATGACCCCATCTTCGATATGCACCACGGGCCGCAATTCATCATAACGGTAATAGGCATCGGGGTCTATTACCGCAAATTGTTGGGCTTTGAACGACCGAATCAGGTAAGCGGCCATGCCGCTTGAAATTTTGAGCGCATTGCCCCAGCCGTCAAATCCGGCGATCAACAACGGATTTTTCAGATCGGGCATTTCCTGAATGTGGATGCCATCTGCACGCATACGTGCAATTTGACATTCGCCTTCAGAATTGTCAAGGTGCACTTCCACCGCGAGAAAAGATACAGCCACAAAGCCACAAAGTTGAAATAATATTAAGTTTGATTTTATTTAAATGATCTTTGTGTGCTTCGTGTTCTTCGTGGTGATAAAGAACCTAATAAAGAAATAGCCACAAAGACACAAAGGCACGAAGTTTAAAAACATTATATTTGGTTTTAAGAGATCTTTTTCTGAACGTCATACCTTTGTGGTGATATCAATATACCTTATTTCTCATTTTTTTGATTTAAGTTGTGTATTATCTCTTCGGGTCTTAGTGTCTTAGTGGCCAAACTCAGATCAAACAAGGAGGACATCCAATTGAATTCAGATCTGCCCGAGTATATTGAAATCAACCCTGCCTGTGATCCGGCGGCGGCCATTATCTGGCTGCACGGTCTGGGGGCGGACGGCCATGATTTTGAAGCCATCGTCCCTCAGTTGCGTCTGCCCGACTCGTTTCCGGTGCGTTACATCTTCCCGCATGCTCCCATGCGGGCGGTCACCATCAACGGCGGTCTTGTCATGCGCGCCTGGTTTGATATTTTTGATGTGGACCTGACGGCCGATTCAATCGACCATGATCACTTCCGTGAATCGGTTGATTTGCTGACGGCTTTGATTGAAAACGAAGTGCGATCCGGTATGACCTCCGATCGAATTGTCCTGGCCGGTTTCTCCCAGGGAGGTGCCATTATCCTGCATGCAGGCCTGCATTATGAAAAAAACCTGGCCGGCATTCTGGCCATGTCAATGCATCTGCCCACCGTCGCGCAGTCGGCTGCGGCATTCAGTGCGGCCGCTAAACAGGTGCCCATCATGATGGCCCATGGTCAGTCGGATCCGGTTATCCCGCTGCCTAAAGCACTTGAAACCCGACAGGCCCTCAGCGATCTGGGGTACGTAATCGACTGGCGTGACTATCCCATGCCCCATTCGGTTAGTGCCGAAGAAATTGAAGACATCCGCGCTTGGCTCCTCAAGATATTAACTTGAGATTAACCTACATTTAAATTTCGCAAATTTTTGATAAGTTTTTCTGCAGTAGTCATGGTTTTTCTCTGTGTCCGTCCCTATCACGGTTGAACGGCCTGCCTCACTGGCCTTGAAATATGGACTTGATATAGAAATAAAAAAACCGGGACAAAGCATCCCGGTTTAGGTTGTTTGAATAAATTAAGTTCTCAAAAACACATCTATTCAAAGTCTATGTTGTGTCGAATTTTGAATGCTCTCGAGACGACCCAACGGTTTGAGATAGATAGAATTTAACGTGTTTCAACTGCTCCCGATCCGTTTTTACGTTTGCTGCTATCTCTAAGATCTTTTTGTAATAAAAAACCGCTACAAAAATTTTTAGACTCCCACACGTAATCCCCTGCTATCGTTTGGACATTAGTTTCAGTATTAAGATATCTCGATCACGAGATGGATACCCCCAGTTCTTGGACGTTCTTTTTTGCTCCTCATTATCTGAATGATGATCAGGCAAACCAATAGCCACTAAAAATATTAGTATGGGTAAACATGCAACAGTAATGATTCCGGACCATATTCCGTAAATGTCAGCTATTTTCCCAATTATGGGGGTAGCTGCCCCCCCAATAGAAATGGCAACGCCCAAGGTGATACCAGAAGACAACCCAACTCGATTTGGAAGATAATTTTGACCCAGGACAATAGACGGACTATATGAAGCGTATAGAATCAGCCCAATTGGAATCATTAAAAGTAAAGACACAAAGGCGGTATTAACCAAACAGAAGATCGGTAAAAGTACAGCTAATCCCAAAAATCCGAATAGGAGGACCTTTTTAGGTCCATATTTATCCGCAAGAGTCCCGCCAATCAGATTGCCAAGTATCCCCGATGCGGCAAATGCTGTGAGAGCGAGCGATCCCATCATTTTTGATTGATGCAAATAACTGATCCAGTAAATAGGTATAAAAGTGTTTAAACCATAAAAAATTATGGATCGCCCGATGATAACAGCTGTCAACCGAATAAATGCCCACCAATCTTCTTTTAATTCCTGTTCTGAAGAACTGTAATTCTTGAAATTGTTTTTTCGGACAATTGATTTAAATTTCGGATATTGTGTTGTCATAAGCATTGCCATGATTGAAACCGGCAAAATAAGGATAATAGTACCTTTCAAATCCCATTGAATAAGTGCCGTTGTAATCAGAAAAGGACCGATAGCAAAACCAATTGTTCCGCCAACACCAAAAATGCTCATAGCGGTATTTTTTTGGTTTCCTGCTTCAAAATTTACCAGACGAGCTGCTTCAGGATGATAAGCTGCGATTCCAATCCCACTTGTAACCGCCAGCGCCATTATCAGCTGGTAATTTTTACATAACCCTGTCAAGCCAAGACCAACTCCAGCTAATATCAAACCAATGATCAGCAGAAAGGGCCTTGAAAACCGATCGGCGGCATACCCGAATATCGGCTGGATAATACTCGATGCTAAATTAGCAGCAAACACAATACTGGCAGCGGCAGTATAAGAAAGATCATAAGCTGAGATAAAGAATGGTAACATGGCAGGCAAAGCTCCCTGATTAACATCAGTTATCAGGTGCCCTACCGATAATATCCAGATTGATTTGTTTTTCATAGCAGAATCCAATGTCACTTTTTTTTAGTGTTTTATTGACGATAATACGAAAATTAATATATATCTTGCGTTATGGAGACAAAAAATATCGAGAATGAGACAAAGATCGTGGATTCTGACCCAAAGAATATTATGAAAGTCCCTCGCCCTATTGTGGGATTGGCAAAAGAATTCCCCTCGGGGGATCTAATAGAGTCTCACCAGCATACTCGATCTCAACTGTTGTATGCTTCAACTGGGGTAATGACGGTAACGACAGATGAGGGCATTTGGGTTGTTCCACCACTTCGTGCCGTATGGATACCGGCTCAAACTCAACACCAAATTAAAGCGTCAGGGAATTTGTCAATGCGAACGTTATACATTGACCCTGATCACTGCGTTAGAACCCCTAAGCAGTGTTGTGTGGTTACCGTCTCTCCTTTATTGAGAGAACTCATTTTACACGCAGTTAAAATGCCGACATATTACCCATTGGATAGTCCAGAAGAACGCATCATGACTGTTATTTTAGATCAAATTCAGCATTTGGATGTAAAGCCATTAAGTCTGCCAATCCCAAAGGAAATTCGACTAAACAAAATTTTTCGTGAGCTGTCCAAAAACCCAGGAGATAAAAGAACACTTGAAGAATGGGGAAAACTGGTTGGCGCAACAAGGCGGACATTAACTCGACTTTTTCATTCAGAACTTGGGATGAGCTTCGGACAGTGGCGACAGCAGATCAGGATTCTTGAATCTCTCAGGCGGTTAGCTATGAATGATCCCGTGATAACAGTCGCTATGGATCTTGGTTATGATAGTCCGAGTGCATTTATATCGATGTTTAAAAAAGCACTCGGTAAAACTCCCGGTCAATATTTTTCGGTTATGTAAAATTGCCAAAGTTGCTGTACTCTCAATGTATCTGGAATTTTGTGGTCGTTGGTCAGCCACAGCATATAGGGGTGTTTCCCATTTTTCAAAAACTCGACATTTTCCATTTTTTCATCCTAATATGCTGATAAGTCGAAAATGGTGACATCTATTGTCATTGATATTATGAAAATTTTTCCTTCTAACAACATTGATAGAGAGCGATGATTTCCCTTAGACCATCAAAAAGAGAGGAACTTAAAATCTTCGATGAAATGGACCGCCAGGATCATGCCCGTAATTTTGTTATTCAAACTGGATTAGAGACTCATCAAAAATACTTTATTGATCCTAAGGTAACTTATCTAAGTATAGAAAATAGCAGTGGTGAATTTTGTGGATATTTTATTCTGGTCCTTGAACCAGACACTGAGAGCGTTGAATTTCGTCGAATCCTCATTGACCAGAAAAAGCGCGGCATTGGTCAGGTTGCGATAACTGAAATGGAAAGCTACTGCAAAAAAGAATTTAATGTTAAGCGTATTTGGCTGGATGTGTATGAGGACAACGAAATTGGAATGCATATTTATGAAAAAATGGGTTATGAACGGTTCAAGGAAAAACGGGTAGAGGGAAGGATGCTTTATTTTTATGAAAAAGCTCTCTAACAAATGTTTTGCGATTTTGTTTCTCTATAGAAAACCACAAAGCATTTTACCTTTATAACTATCTGTTAAATCTAAGTTAATTGTTTTATTTTTCTTGACATTTTTTCTCTCATCCACAAGTATACCGAAAATAGTAATCCATACAAACTAACAAAAAGGAGGAGCTTATGTGTAAAAGACCAATTCTGTTAGCCCTGGTCATGTTGGTAGTTTTAGTTTTCGTTGCTGGCAGCGCAGTTCAGGCCGGTGAGATCATCTACGCCGATGACATTAAGGAAAATGTCATCCAAAAGTCGGTGCTTGTCAGAACCGCCGACAATGTCATCGTGCTGGTGGACTCTTCAAGCTCCATGTCGGCGGAAAACAAAAGGTACAAAAAACCTTATTACACACTGGAAAGGGAGGCGCTTTCAAGCGGATTTGCGCGGCTGCCTGATCTGGGGTACAAGGTGGGTGTTTATCGTTTCACGCCTTGGGAAGCCATCTATCCCGTGCAGCAATTCGACAGGGCCGCGGTGGCCGAAGCGATGAAAAAGCTTCCGGCCGAGCCTTCAGGCAAAACACCGTTGGTGAAGAGTCTGGATGAATTGGAATCTGTGCTGCAGGGGCTGAGCGGCAAGACCTTCGTCTACATTTTCAGCGACGGTGGTTATGATAAAGTTATAGAAACCAAAAGTCCCGGGCAAAAAGTAACAGCGTTGGCAGAAAAATATAACGTTTGTTTTCAGATAATCGATTATTCGGTGCAAGAAAGGGACCGCAAGACGGTCGATGATATGGCCAGGGCCAATATGTGCTCGCGGGCCATTCCCTTCGACTCGTATATCACCCAACCCTACTATGGCATTGGCCCTCTTTACTACACAAAATGGGATACCGATGTTGAGACAATTTCGGAGCGCAAAGTAGCAGGTTACAAGGCCAATAACATTCTTTTTGACGTAGACAAATCCGATCTATCCCCAGCGGCGAAAGAAGAACTCGACGCGGTCGGCAAGTTTTTAGATGCGAATCCAAACGCTTACGTCGTGCTATTTGGATACACGGACGATACCGGAAGGACGGAGTATAACTGGGAGCTTTCCCGGTCGCGAGCCGAGGCGGTAGCGGACTATCTGTACAATAACCATAATCTGGGTACAGACCGGGTGGTTTCTCTATGGTATGCCGCTGAGAACCCCGTTGCCAGTAATGACACTACGGAGGGTCGTGCTAAAAACCGCCGGGTAGAGATTTCCATAGGCGGGCTATAATTTTGTAGTTATAGTGTCGGAGACCAAGGTTTTGCCTGATTAGTGAGCCTCCGACGACTTACCAACAATATAATAGGCAGGGTATTGTTACTCTGCCTATTATATTTAGGGATTAAGTACATATATCTGCTCTTCCAATAATCATCTTCATATGAAAACAAGAAGGTGATCCAATGTCCCAAGAACAAAAAGTCGTACGTAAACTCAAAGCTATAATGAGTGCCGATGTCAAAGGGTACAGCCTTTTGATGGCTGATGATGAGGTTTTGACACTCAAAACCCTCAATGAATATCGGGAAATTATGTCAGATCTGATCTTATCTCATTCAGGCAGAGTTGTTGATGCTGTTGGCGATAATATGTTGGCAGAGTTTTCAAGTGCTGTTGATGCCGTAGATTGTGCAGTCAAAATTCAGGACAGACTGAAGAAAGAAAATTCTAAATTTGCAGAGGAAAGAAGGCTTCAATTCAGAATAGGGATTAATGTTGGTGATGTTATCCATGATGGAGAAAGAATTACTGGTGAAGGTGTCAACATTGCCGCAAGAATAGAAAGCCTTGCTGATGCTGGTGGTGTGTGCATTTCTCGCAATACTTATGATCAAATTAAGAATAAGCTTCAGGTGGAAACTGAATATCTTGGCGAACATGGTGCAAAAAATATAAAGGAACCTGTACGCATATATAGGATTTTGATGGATTTTGATTCTCCTGAGCCTTTTGTGGAAGAAAAGCTTGAATTACCCGACAAACCGTCCATTGCTGTGCTACCATTTAAAAATTTGAGTGGTGATCCGGGGCAAGAATTTTTCAGCGATGGATTTACTGAAGATATTATTACCACGCTGGCCAAAATTCCCCGTATGTTTGTAATCGCACGAGAATCTTCATTCACATTCAAAGGCAAATCGGTGAAAATCCAAAGGATAGGTCGCGATCTGGGAGTTCGGTATGTATTGGAAGGCAGCATCCAGAAATTTGGCGACCAGATACGGATCACTGTTCAACTTATTGATGCAAAGAATGGTCATCACCTTTGGGCGGAAAAATACGACAGAGAGCTCAAAGATATATTTGCAATGAGAGATGAGATCACAATGAAAATTGCGACTGTCCTGCAGGTAAAATTGACCGAAGGAGAGTCGGTGAATTGGGGACCCAAAACGGAGAGCTTTGAGGCATATCTAAAGGTGATGCAATCATTGGAGCATTTCAGGGCCTTCACTCCCGATGACAATATCTTATCAAGGCAAAAGGCGAAAGAAGCCCTTGACTTGGATCCGAATTATTCGTCAGCAACGGAAATGGTTGCATGGACCCTTCTCATGGATGGGATTTTTAACACGAGCAAAACACCTGAAAAATCTGTAGAACAGGCCTTTGAACTGGCGCAGAAAGTTCTTGGCCGTGGAGACAGCGATGCTGGCGCACACTTTTTGATTGGCTATGCCTATTCGCGGAAAGGGCAATTTGATAAGGCCATTTTGGAGTTAGAAATAGCTCGTGACCTTTTTCCAAATAACGCTGAGATCAATGCGGGCTTGGGTTGGATTTTAAACGCTGCCGGTAAACCGGAAGAAGCAATAAATGTACTTAAAAATGCAATGCGTTTTATCCCAATTCCACCGGGCTGGTACTTAAGTAGATTAGGCGATGCTTATCGCTTGACAGGACGGTATGAAAAAGCGGTTCACGAGTTCAAAAAAGCGATTCAGCTGCAACCCAATGATATGTTTTCTCACCTGAACTTAGCTCTATGCTATATTAAATTAGAGCAGGAGGCGGATGCACATGCTGAAGCCGCAGAAGTTCTTAGGATAAATCCCAAATTCTCAGCGGAAAGTTATGCTAAGCATATTCCGCTTAAAGACGAGGCCTCTAAAAACCTCTTAATTGAAGATATGCGTAAGGCGGGCTTGCCTGAATAGCCGACATGCCAATATCTTACTATAAATCCAGCCTTTTGGAAAAATTCATCTTCCTTCCGCTCTTGATATTGCAGAACCCATGGTGACTCAAACATTGGCTCCTACCAAAATGGAATGTTCGCGGGTATGTCCTTCAACCGGCCATCGGGATAACGGGAAACGGGCTCAACCTTGTGGAGGCAATTTACTTGCGAATTGCCAGACAGATACCATCATACTCCGGCGAGTGATGTGGCAAATACGAAAAAAGCGATACGGATCGCCAATCCGGTTGCCCGGCAATGGCGCGATTAAATCCATCTGCGTCCTTAAACGCCACATTGTCAGCCACCAGCAATCCGCCTTTTCTCAAACAACTCTGAAAATGCGGTAGGGCGAGCTGATAATCCTTCTTTTCAATATCCATAAAAATCAGGTCAAAGACAGTGTTCAGTTGCGCCAGTTCCTGCAGCGCATCACAGACACGGAGCTCAATTCTTTTCTGTAAACCGGCTGCCTGAAAATTCTGGCGGGCCTTTTCAGCCATGGCCGCGTCCTGCTCCAAGGTGATGACCACACCATCGATATCATCACAGGCGCTTGCCAGAAAAATGGCTGAATATCCGCTAGCCGTGCCCAGTTCGAGGATACGTTTGGCTCCGCTGATACGGACCAGGATATACAGCAATTCACCAACGACCGGTCCGATAATGGGTATGGCATCCCGCTGCGCCTCCTCTTCCAGTTCCATCAATAACGCGCTTCGCTCGGGGACAAACTGACTAAAATAAGCTTCGGGATTGTCGACGATGGCGGACATGGCTCCTCCTTGGTTTTAGTTGTATGCAGTCGCTAAAAGCAGCAACAACGTCAACCGTTGAATTTTGCGGTCGGCGCATTTAAAACAGATGTCGCTGATCCCGCTGAATCTCATCCAAATGATCGATATACAGCTGGACCTGTTTTTTAAGCGCGGCAATCGGTTCGGGATTGGCTAATTTCCAGCGGTAGAGCTCGTTTTTTAACTGCCGGCTTTCCAGCGCAAGTGCCTCGGTCATCTGAACTTTAGCCGGATCCCAGAGCAGATGCGCTTCGCTGGCAGCCAGGTCGATTTTGTTAAATTGCCACTGGCAGTACCGATCCCACCATTTTGAATCAATTTCCCTGTTGGTCATCGCGCCTTCGAAATAGAAATACGTCCATTCCAACTGCGCCAGGGGAATATGAAGATCCCGGGCGATGTCCAGCAGCACGCGCCGGCCCTCGACGGTGTGTTTGTCAAAAACGACCCAATAGGGAAATTTCGGATCCACAGTCTGACCTTCCGTAATAGTTGGAAACGGGCCGGTTGCGGTTAAATAGGCGGCGGCCTGGATGACGGCTTTGTCGTGCGGCAGGCCGGTGTTTTTGAATTGCGCGGCATTGTCGAGCAACGTTTTTTCAGCGCCGGATGTTTTCTGCCAGCTGATCCATTGCCAGAAATCATCGGGGCGCTGAATGGCAGAAGCCACGATCTTGATCGCTTTGTCCTCGTCCGTTTCGGTCAACACCGTGTCATCGCCCTGTGAAAGGGCAAAAGCCAGATATCCCAGCCCGGTTGCATCACGCGCTTTGGCAGCACGCGTAACCTGGATCAGGGCTGCCACTTTGCTGTGAAATCTTTTGTTAAAAATGAGTTCCGTCCCCAGCGGCCAGCATTCTTCAAAGGCAATAATCGCTGTCTGGGAGCGGAACCAATTCTTCTCCTTTGATCCGAGGGATTCTAGCAAACTGCTGGTGGTAAAGACCAGTTCGACATTACCGCGTCTGACGGCCTTTTGCAGCAACGAACGATATCGTTTTTCGATTCTTGATCGGCTGGCTTTCATTGCGACAGCGCTGTTGGTTGGGTTCAATCATGGCTATCACAATCTGGATGATATTTCAAAAAATATTCAATTTTAAATATTCAAACATCTATTTGTTCGGTGTATATTTCACCACCGCTACCGTTTCGTTTATCAGATTATTTGCCGCCGCGAAAACCCGGAGCTTCGGGTGCCAGGACAGCAATCTCGTTTTCTTCTTCGATGATAATGGTGGTCCATTGTTTGCTTGAATACCAAACGCCCAGTCGACGGCCATTGTGGTCCAATATGCGAGATCCATAGGGGGGATACCCGTAGATCATATCCATCTCGCGAACCCAGTTTCTGAGCATGGGCACGGTCAGCTCAACTTGATTCCACAAACCCTTGCGCAGTTTGTATCGTTTATCAATGGCGATGATGGCATAGGGAACAGGTCCCCAGCCGCTGAAATAGTATTGGTGATCGGGTAAGATTTGATGGGTTTCAAAGATTTTGGTAATTTCGCTACTGCGTTCCAATTTACCGTATTTAAGACTGATTCCTCCCGGAAGCTCTAAATCAACAGCTCCGCCCAGCACGGGTAAGAGAACCCCGATGGCGATCATGAGCATTCTTTGTATGTGAAATGTAGAAATGGCCCTTTGCATCTGTCTGTTCCTTTCGAGTATAGTGATGAAGATCATTTTATCGCATTAATTTTCGCCCGTTGGTCTTCGCTTTCAGCTTCGACCCAACAAGATGCACGAGGCGGAGGCTTTCATCTGCTGCGTATTAAAGGCGAAGCATAGTTGACTATTGCTTCGCCCTGAAGTGCCCTGCATATGAAAGCCTCCGCCTCGCCCTTTTGAATGCCGCTCCGCGGCTCCCGTATGGATTCAATAGGGCTCGTGCAGAATCCAGGCTGTAATTTAAGCAACCGGCGTCCTGTAAAGCTTCTTAGGTCAGCCAATAATTCGTTTGATCCCAATTCAATTTTTGTGTAACCCGTATACTAACACGCCATATGTGCATGTCAATTTAAAGTGATGTATGAATAACGGTGAAGGATTTTAGTGCATGAATTATCTGGCGCATCTATATCTTGCCCAAGATTCCGCTGAATCCATGATTGGTAGCATACTGGGCGATTTTGTCAAAGGCAGCGCAAAAGATCAATACCCGGATGAGATCAAAAAGGGGATCGAGCTTCATCGCAAAATAGACAGCTACACCGATTCACACCCGATGACGCAGGCCAGCCGAAGGCTTTACCGTTCGCCGTGGCGCCGCTTTGCGGGCATCATCGTAGACCTGTGTTATGACCATTTTTTATATCGCCACTGGTCGAAATTTACGGATGCAGCCCTGACAGCCTTTATTCTAAACACCTATGAGATTTTGAAAACCCATCAGGCGATACTGCCCGAACGCCTGCAGGCCATGATCCCTTTCATGATCCGCGATGACTGGCTGGGCTCTTATCGGGATTTAAACGGGGTTGAACAGGCCTTGAAACGGCTGTCCAGGAGAGTGACCAACGGCAATCGCCTGGTCCGTGCGATCGATGACATTAAGGTTCATTACCGGGAGCTGGAGGCCAATTTTCTAACCTTTTTCCCCGAGCTCATCCGTTTCGTAAACGATATCAAAAAAAGCTGGTGACCGACTTGCTTCCGAAACCTTTCCTGCCCGTTTATGCATGAGTTGACATCCCGGCCCGGGCGGTATTTCTGATTTGTGCAGCGAACGAATCAACAAAATTTTCGAGTCCTCCTAACTTGAGCTCTCAAGACCGCTCAGCTTATCAATCGCAATGTCGGCCATAATTGTGTGACCGGCTGGGTTGGGATGCAGACCATCATCCAGATAGTATTTTTCGATAGGGTTGCCGGCATCATCTAAAAAGGGGTTGTGGAAATCCAGACAGGCCACCTCATTTTGCTCGGCGGCCAGTTCCAGGGCTTTAATCAGCAACTTTAATTGATCCACAAAGCGCGCATAGCCACCCTCAGGTCCGGCGAAATCCTGCCGACGCGCTTTTTCCGCGAGGATTGGGGGTGGAAGCCCCACCAGGGGAATAATGTCATGGTAGGTGGCCTGGCAAACCATTGTAAAAATATTAGCCCGAATCAACTTCAAATCCAGATCCCACCACAGATCGTTCGTACCGCCCATGATCAGGACCACGTCGGCATGCTGTTGAACCACCTCAGGGTAAAAGCGGCCCAGCAGACCACCGGTGGTGTCCCCACCGATGCCGCAGTTGACAACGTTGATCTTCAGGCGACGGGCAACCTGTGACGGCCAGGTGGACGGACGGTCCAAATCGGAAGCTTCTATCAGGCTGTCTCCGTGGCAAATCAATGTCTTTTTCTTTGTTCCCATAATCCTTGAAGCCGTTTAAAATATTATTCACCACGAAAGCACGAAAACACAAAAAAAAGAAAACGAGAATTTCGTGCTTTTTAAATTTCGTGTTTTCGTGGTTTGCTAAATCATTTGCGCCATTTATGAATAAGATCTTTTACCTGTTGCAACAGCGGTTTGCGGATACGGACCTTCAAATAGAGGTCACCCGGCCGACCACCGCCTTTACCGTCTTCACCCATGCCTGTCAGCCGGATTTGCTGATCGTGCCGGGTGCCGGCTGGAATTTTAACCACCAGTTTCTTGTTTTTCTTGCGTAAATAATAGGCATACGGCCCACCCCGGCGGGCGAGTTCAGGATCCAACCAGACCGTATCGTGGATGTCGGCACCGTCTTCGGGAAATTCAATTCCGCTAAATTGCTTCAACAAAAAGCGGGTGAGTTTACCGACGGCGCCTTGCAGGGGATGACCGCTATGAT
>JASFIV010000035.1:0-24008 GCA_050122475.1 Desulfobacterales bacterium
TAACATCCGAAATCGACGCATAATTTGATCCAAATTCTTTTTTCATTGAATCACCACCTGGGTTCTAATTTTATTAAAACATTTATATATTGAAAGATGTCCAAATATCAAATTAAACGAGAATATCTCAGATAATATCTGGATACTCGAAACGAAATGTGCAATCAACCAGGAATTCAAATTTCGGTAAATTCAAGGATCATTGGTGAACTGTAGACCGCAGAGGCGTCTGACTGCATATATCGCCAAAAATTAGGACTTGATTTCGAACTTATCATCCAACAATATTAGCTAACATTTATTATTGGTTTTAGGTGTCGGGCTTCGCCGCGTCCCGCTTTAAGGTGGGACGACGTCCCCGTAGGCAGGGCGTAAAGTGTCAGATCTTCGGTGGCCCCTATATCTAGCCTTTACTATTCTGCAGCAATAACGGTCGAATTGTTTTCGTTTTTTTCTGAGTATAGTCCTATGTTCCCTGATACCAGAACACTGACATCTGACACATCGTAATTGGGCGCTTTAGGGAATACTAATGTAGACACAGCATGAAATGCATATGAAGAGACCATATATTCAACGTGCAGAGCCGTCTGATGCCGCCCTTCTTGCAAAGCTGGCTGAAAAAACCTTCAGGGATGCTTTCGCCCGATTCATTAAAACCAAAGATTTTGAAAGCTACGTGGCTCGTTCTTTCTCTGAAAATCAGATCAGATCCGAACTGCTCGATGGTGCAAGCACATTTTTTATTGCCAGATTAAAGGATGAGTGGGTGGGGTATGCCAAGCTTTATCAGGGTCCGGCTCCGGATTGCGTCAAACCATTGCCGGCCATTGAGCTTGCCAGACTTTATTCGATGCAGGAATATTTGGGTTACGGCATTGGTGCTGCCCTAGTGGCGGCCTGCATCAGCTACGCCCGCCGAAAAGCATTTAAATCCATCTGGCTGAGCAGCTGGCAGGAAAACCACAGGGGAAATGCATTTTATGCCAAAATGCAGTTTGAAATTCTGGGCACTAAAACCTTTGCGATAGGTTCCGATATCCAGGAAGATTACGTTTTAGGAAGGCCGATATGGTGATGGTACTATTGAATTAAGCCGATACCTTCTGCGGATTGCGTAATCACATGGACAGTCAGCCATACCGGCTTTCCTGTGTCAGCCAGAAACGATCCGGGGGTTTTTTGCCTGCCATAACCGCAAACATCATCCATCCACAGAAAAAAAGGATTCAGCCGGGGATAATTTCGGATGCCCCATCTGACGGTATCGTGCAACCACCCGGGTGGTTTGTTGAAAGGGCAGCTGCGGATACAATTCGAACAATCGGTGCCGTTGGCTGCCCAGAAGGCCAGGCAGGTTTCCGCATTGATCGGCCATCTGTAAAGGCCTTCGCGGTTGGATATATTATTCGGCTGATCGGTGGGCTTACCGTATCGGATGGACTGGCTGGGGCATTTAACGGCGCATTTCTCACACTGCATGCAAAAATCCCAGACACCGAACTCAATCGGTCGGTCCGGGACCAGGGGCAGATCGGTGAGCACTTTGGCCAGGCGGACCCGGGGGCCATGCGTCGGGGTGATCAGTAAACCATTTCGCGCCAGCTCACCCAAGCCGGCATCGATGGCGATCGGGATGCTGCAGGCCGTATCATTGCCGCATGCAACGGCCTGATATCCCAATCCACGGATATAATGCGCCAGCAAGCCGGCGGTAAACGCCATTTTGGAATAGCCCAAGCCGGTAGCGGCTGAAGAGGGGCTTGTCGGGGAACAACCGATGGCCTGGTAATCCATCTCGATGGCGATGGCAATGGCATATTGATAACGATCGGGCACCTCGTTGGACATTGATTTTACATCCCGCAGGGGGAAAGCAGCCGAATACAGCCAGCGCCTGTCCAGCTTGCAAACACCCACCTGACCGGCACCAAAAAAAGCGGCCGCTTTTTTTATATCCCGTGTTGTACCAGCGGGGTTATCGGGATTGATTTTTGATCCCATCGGGACAAGGGGATATTCGAAAATTTTATCCCATTCCCAGGCATATATTCCCATCCGTCCGCCGGCCACGCCCTGGGCAAAGATATTCTCAAGATGCCAGGATGCATTGACCAGGGACTGGCCTTTTAATTCGTAACCCGGCTTATTTTTGGGAGGCACTTCGGTCATATAAAATTTTTTGCCCAGATCCAATTGAGTTTCATCCCACAGCGGCCGGCAGAACATCTCGTTCTTCTGATCAAACTGGGTCACTTTCCCGGCCACATAGCGGCTGGCGCCCTGTTCCACATATCTTGCTTTCATGATGAGGCCACTTCCTTTCAGAAATTTCTATTTGGGATCGTATAAAAAAAGATTAGCCTGCAATCGTGAAAGAAATTTTTCTGGATTATAGCATTTTCGCCGGCAGCCACAAAGCCAGCTGGGGGAATAGCATGGTTATAATCAGAACAATCAGCTGAATGAAGACAAATGGCGGCACAGCCTGCCAGATGTTTTTGGTATGAACCTCCGGTGGTGCCACCCCTTTCATCAAAATGAGCGCCCATCCAAACGGCGGGGTTAAATAGGCCACCTGCATGTTGAGGATAAACACAATCGAGAACCAGACCACGTCAAAGCCCAGATAAACGGCGATGGGAATGAAGATGGGAGCGCAGATGGTCAAAACGGCATAATCATCCATGAACATGCCGAAAATAAGCAAAATAATTTGCATTGTGATCAGAATCAGCCAGCGATTTACGGGTAAGTTCTCGACGATTCCCATGACCATGTCCTGGGCGCCCGCGCTGGTGTATACTACGCCAAAAAGGGTTGCTGCGACCAGAATCCAGAGCGCCATACCGCTGATTTTCATGGTTTCAATACAGGAATTTGTGATCACTTTCCAGCTCATGCGGCCATAGATCACGCACACCAAAAAGGAGCCGAATGCACCTACGCCGGCGGCTTCAGTCGGAGTTGCAATTCCTAAGAATATAGATCCCAGTACCAGGACCACCAACAGGGCTGGCAGGATAATATCTTTAAGTGAAATCAAGCGGGCCTTGCGGGTGGTTTCTTCTTCTTTCATTCTGGGCGCCAGATCGGGTTTGAGATAACATCGGACCAGTATATAGATGATATACAGCATGGCGGTAATAAAACCGGGGATGGCCCCGCCGAAGAAGATTTTACCGATAGATATGCGCGAAATATAAGCAAAAATAATCATGATGATGCTGGGCGGAATAATTTCACCCAATACGCCACCTGCCATCACGCTGCCGAGTGCCAGGGATTTGTTATAGCGCTGTTTGAGCATGGCCGGCACGGCAATCAGCCCCATAGTGAGGATTCCCGGGCCGAATCCGCCGCACATGGCCAGTGCGACACAAACACCGACCGATACGATGGCGAGACCGCCCCTGATGCCTGAAAGCCAGAGATTGAGTGCGCGGAAGAGACGATCGGAGATGCCGGAATGGATCAGAAAGTTTCCCATCAGCAGAAACAGGGGAATGGTGATCAGGCCGGGATCGGTTATCTGCCGGTAGGTGGTGGTGGCAACAATGTATAAATCGTTGGGCCCGCCGATTAAAATGGTGATCAGAACGCTGATTCCCCCGAGTGCGAAAACCACCGGAACGCCAAGAGCCAAGAGAATAAGTAAACCGCCAAATAAAAGAACTGTCGTAAGCTCGATGCCCATATCAACCTGTTGTCTGAATCCGCGTTCAAATGTGCAGAATGAAAGTTTGCAAAATAAAAGTTGGATGGATCCGTTTATTTACCCCTTCGGCGAAAAGCGGCAATACCTTCTAACAAAAATAGAAATGAAACAGTGGGAATTAATAGTTTAAACGGATACCAGGGGATTCGAAATGCGCCTGCAGCTTTTTCTTTCATCATGAATGAATTCCAGCCCATCCAGGCTGATTGCCAGACCAGCACCCCCATAAAAGCCACAAAGGCCAATAAACCAATCCAGCGGGCAATTGTTTTTAATTTCCGCGGGAAGTGATCATATAATATTTCAATTCGGATGTGCTCGCCTTTAAACAGGGTATACACACCTGCAAACAGGATAAACACGCCAAATAGCTGTCGATTCAAGAGCCAACCCCAGAGCAGGGGCTTATTGAATGCATATCGGGCAATAACATCCACAGTCGTAATGACCATGATGATAAAAACCAGATAACAGGTAATTTTGCCGGCCTTTTCAGCAACGATATCAATCCGGTCGAAAAAAGTCTTTGCAGCTTTTGGCATATCGTAAACCCTTTGATTTCGATTCGATGCGCTTGAATCTATTTGGTTTGAAAATATTCCAGGAGGGTGTCAATCACCCTCCTGGCCAGTGTTTGGATGCGTGTAGGTTGAACTACTGTAGTGGACAGAAATTATTTTAGCGTTTTTCTCCAACCCTTGATGATTTCGATGCTTTTGGCTGCAACCGGATCTCTGCCTGCAATAGTACCCCACACTTGATTTGCAGCAGCCTCATGTTTTTTGTCGCAGGCGTCATCGATAGGGCTGTTGATCACTTTACCGGCTTTTACCAGTTCAGCGACTTTCTTCAGCTCCCCGTCATAAATTTTATTCAGGTCGTGAAAGTATTTTTCGGCCGCATCGGACAGGGCTTTCTTGAGATCATCCGGTAAAGAGTTCCAGACCTCCATGTTCATGAGAATATGACCCACGACGACATCGTTTTGTCCGCCCAGAATGCGATAAGGTGCGACTTCATGCCAGTTTAACCCGGTGACCGCACTGACATCCCATTGGGAGGCATCGATGGTACCGAGTTTCAGCCCCATATAGGCTTCCATACCGCTGATGTAGGTACCTCTCGCACCCAGCAGGTTGTAATAATCGGCCCAGGATCCTTCCACCCGGAACTTCATTCCCTGCATGTCCTCGCAGGTGCTGACTTTTTTGGTGGACATGGTGAAAATGGGCCCGTAGGAATGGACATCCAGCCAGTAGAGACCCTGTTTGGCGTACTCCTCGCGTAGCAAATCCGCAAATCCGGTCTTCATAAAAAAATCGCGAATTTGCTTGCCCGCCTCAAACACATCCGGCTCGCCGGGCAGGTTGTAGGCATAGGGCAGGCCAAATTCCACTTCACCCACCGGTACGATACCACCCCACATCGCGGCCACCGCATGCAGCATCGTCAGGGTGCCCTTTTGGGTGGCTTCAAAAAGTTGCTCAGCCGGCACCAGCTCCGGATCCGCAAATACTTGAATTTTTATGCGGCCTTTGCTGTTTTTATCCGCCGCAGCCGCAAATTCGTTCAAGAGCTCCATCGAGAGATCACCGCGCGGGTAGGCGGATTGAATTTTCATGCGATATACTTTTTCAGCCGCCTGAGAAGTCCCGTTTCCAAACATCAACGCAAAAACAAATATCGCAGCCAATAACACAGATCCTACCATGACAATTTTTTTGAGTTTCATATCCCACCTCCTTAATCGGTGTGTGTCGCAATTTATTTATGATTCACTACGCTTTTATCACCTCCTTTTTGATTGAATACAAGCTTGACGGCTTCTTCAATGGGACCGGATATTTCAGAAAATTGAATGTTTTTTTGCTTCAGTAGATCGCCAAGCGCGTCATCAAATTTTTCGGCGGCAATTGCGGATACCTGGCTGGCAGCCATCAGGTTGACGATCCCTTGCTCGGCATCTTTTCCCCCATCGAAGAAGGGATTTTTAATGATGTCAATAAATTTCCCATCGTGATCAAAGATGAGAAAATATTGACTGCTGACTACATTTTCGCCCACCTTTCCCGACACATCTCTGGCCGAAGAAACAATTGCTGCTAGCTGCGGCTGGCCGGTGCTAGTGTCAGCGGGTGTTGGTTGCTCCTGGATTTTGGGGCCCTGAATTTTCTCATCACCTATATCAACCGGCGCTGAAGTCTGGTCAGTATATGACACCTGGATGTTGTTTTCACAGATCAGATCCCAGGCCGCTGGCGAAAACCGGCTGCCTTCGGGCAATTGCATTTCGGTTTTGCCCTGTTTTAAAAGACTCTCGACATCCTTGATAAAGACAAATTTTCTGGTCATATCAACTCCGCCTGGCAAAACCCGTCCATCCTATAATGGCGCAGCCGGAAACGCTTATGAAGAGAAATGTAGAACCTAATTTCCATACAGTAACTAAAGATCGTTTATTTCATATCAGACCTTGTTCTGTCAACCGGGAAGTCCGGTATGCACCGATAAACGCCTCGGCTTCAACTTCGATCAGGCGATCAATGCGTGCCAGTGCATTAACTTCCACCAGGGTGATAACCGGTTTAATGTCCTTGAACCATTCGGAATAGGCTTTGATGCAGTCCTGGCTGTGGGCGATGTTAGTGACATAAAAGCGCACACGCACCACATCCCGTGTACTGGCGCCGCAGTGCTTCAAAAGCAGGTTGATTTTTTTGAAAATGATCTGGGCCTGGCGATACGGGTCACCACCGCCTTCAACTTCTCCCTGATCATTGGTGGAACTGGTGCCGCCGATAAAAACACGGTTGCCAATTTTTACCATTGGACTGCAGCCGACAATAGCATCAAAGGGCGCAGCTGGATAATTTTCACGTCTTAAGATTTCCACTGGGTATCCTCTACGCAGAGAACGCCGCGACCGGCTCGGGCCGGGCCAAAACAGCCATTACATGAAATACAGGTGGCTTTCCGCAAATCACCGGATTGCCAGCGTTTGATCAACATCGGCTCGCGAATAAAGGGCCGGCACATCGAAATATAGTCCGTAACGCCCTCAGTTACCAGACGTTCTGCCAGCAGATATGAGCGAATCCCGCCGACTAGAATGACCGGAAGTTTGCTCATTTTCTTTAGTGCCCGCGTGGCCTTGCGAAAATATGCCTGATCGCGCTCGAACGTAATCTCCCTGCGAAAGGGAACCATCGGCCCGGATAAAAATGTGCCGCCGCTGACCTCAACGGCATCGATGCCGGCTGCATCCAGTCTGGCTGCAACCTGAAGGAAATCATCCATAGGTAGGCCCTGTTTTATAAAATCTTCAGAGTTGATTTTTATCAGTACGGGATAATCAGGACCTACGGCCTTACGAATGCTTTCAAAAACCTCCACAACAATCCGGCTGCGGTTTTCCACCGTACCGCCATAGGGATCGCTGCGCTGATTAAATGCGGGTGATAGAAACTGGCTGAGCAAATAGCCATGGGCGGTATGGATTTGGACACCGTCAAAGCCGGCTGCTTTGGCCCGTTGGGCGGCCTGTCCGAACAACCTCACCACCTGATGAATGTCGTCGGTTGTCATTTCCCTTCCCGGGGACTTAATCAGGCCTTCTCCGGTTGACGGGCCGAAGGGTGCAGTCTTGGTCAATTGCGGGTCCGCTCTCAGCCCGCCATGGGCCAGCTGCATAATGATGCGGCCGCCTTCGGCATGAACCGCTGCGGTCATTTCCCTCAAGCCGTCGATGCGCCCGTCGTTGTCTACGCCCAGCTGGCGCGTTGTGGCCTGCCCGGCCGGGTGAACATAGGTGTGTCCGGTGATGATCATACCCACCCGGCCCCTGGCAAGCTCGCCCATCAGCTTCACCAGTTCGGGCGTGCAACCCCCATTTTCAGCGGCCAACCCTTCCCAGGTGGCGGAGCGGATAAAACGATTGGAAAGCTCCAAACCATTTATTTGGGTATGCTTGAAAAGTATGGCCATTGCGGTACGGTCCTTTATCGAAGCAGCTGAATCTGAATAGATCTGATTTAGAAGTATCTCAAATTCAGGTTGCCTGATGGGCATGTTATTTTCTGAAAGACGATATGCCGGATATTGTACTATGAAAATACAGTGACCCGATATTTGGGATGATGGGCACTCGGGTATTTGGGCCGACCATGGTTTGGGTTAAATTCCGAATATCGGGTCACAGATAAGTTGATATCCATAGCGTCTTTCAGAAAATGATATGACCAGTTAACGCGCTCTCATTTATCATATTATTTCCGGCACAGCACACTGTCGTGCTCATGAGAAACCATTCTGCAATTGAACGTCGAGATCAAACCACGGAATGCAGCTGTCCAGCCAGAGCGACCAGCGGTTGTTATATATCAACAGCTCATCGAGCAGGTCGACGAGTTCATCAGGAGTTGTCACCTCGACCGACAGGCTTGCGGCTTTTTGAAAAAGGCGGCCGGGGGCGGAAAGGGCCCATATGTCAAAGCGATCGGCCATTTCCCGCAACATCGGTGCCAGGAGTAATTCAGCGGTTTCGACGGTTAGGCTCTGGCCTTTAACACCGTCGCGCAGGTGCCATAGATTTCGCTGGTTGCGGTAAGTATCTGCAAAAGCATACACACGCACGGCAGTATTTCCGGCACGGCCTTTTCGCAGGGATTTTAGATTCTTCAGTTCAAGGGGCTCTGCCTGCCATATTTTTTGCCTTTCAGCGACAATTTCAGCCGTCAGTTTCGAGATAGGCGCCTGAATTTTTTCCCCTGATACTTCGCTTTGCGTAAACCGGGCCCACTGGAATCCCTGCCGAACGATTGTTTCCGCCAGTTGCTTAAGATCAGCTCTACCGTCAGCGATCCTTCCAATGGCATTAAACGGCCCCTGGCCGAAGGGCACGATATGATCGCCGAAAAATAGACAGATGGTCTGTTGGATGGGGTAGTAGACCACATCTCCTGTTTCAATCGACGATTTGAAATTTTCAGTTTCGATGACGGCCGGGATCATAAACATAAGTTCATCGCCGGCAAACTTGGCGTGACACAGGGGAACCGTAATGGGGAGCAAGGGCTGTATCTTTTGGACTGTCTGTGGAACCCGATCTTCGAAAAGTTCAATGGTTGCTTTTAGTTTCCCGCTGTGTATCTGGGTTTTCATCGCTATGGCAATGGTAGCTGACAGGCCGACGGCAGGACCTGCTAAGAATTTCAGTTCTTCATTTTGAATTGACGGTCCATATTATCCAGCAGGGTCGCCATCAATTCATAGGTTTCCGGAATCTGTTCGGTTTGGGCCAGCA
Organism: Desulfobacterales bacterium; assembly: GCA_050122475.1. GTDB lineage: Bacteria > Desulfobacterota > Desulfobacteria > Desulfobacterales > JAHEIW01 > JAHEIW01. Next base: position 9,021 of record JASFIV010000035.1, read on the forward strand.
CTTTTTCTTTGCCGGCCACATATGGTCCTATGTCCCATTCTTGGCTCCAATCCCGGGCAAAATATTTCACCAGCGCTAATGGATATTCCGGATGAAACTGGATGCCGGCAACCGGACGCTCCGGGTGTATATAGGCCTGGTTGGCGGTGGCTTCACTATAAGCCAAGCGAGTGCAACCCGGGGGCAGGGAAAAATGATCCGAGTGCCAGTGAAACGTTATAAATTGCTGCGGCATATTGTGAAACAAATACGATTGTTGCCCTTCAGGTGTCAGGGTGACCTCATACCAGCCGATTTCTTTGTGGGGATTAGGAAAGACTTCTGCGCCCAGTGCTTCTGCCAGAAGCTGGGCGCCAAAACAGACACCCAGAATGATTTTGTTGTGCTCAAGGGCTTTGGCAATAAACTCTTTTTCAGGCGGCAGCCATGCATGCACGTCTTCTTCCCAGGCATGTGGCGAGCCACCCATAACCATCAACCAGTCAAAATCTTCTAGGGCGGGCAGATCTTCATTATTGCACAGATATGTATGGGCCACGGGGTATCCTTTTTGATGGGCCCATTGGGTGATGTTGGTGTCAGACAGGTCAATCGGATCGTGTTCTAAGAGGTGCAGTCTCATAACTATGCCTTGTGAACTAAATACGAGCCGATGATTGCTTCGGCTTCGATTTCAACCAGGTGGGCGGGACGCGCCAGGGCGCTGACCTCGGCTAAAATCGTTACCGGTTTGATTTCTTTGAAAAATTCCGCGTAGGCCTGCATGTATTCTTGGGCCCGGGTGATATCGGTCACATAGATACGAACGCGGTAGACTTCCGATAGCTTGGCTCCGGCTTTTTGCAGCGCCTGGTGGATTTTCTGCAGCACGATTTTGGTTTGAAGATAGGCATCTCCTTCGGCTTCAACTTCTCCCTGCGGGGTGGTGGTCGTCGTGCCGCCAACGAACACGAAATTGCCGACTTTAACGGCGCGGCTGTATCCGATTTTCTCTTCCAGAGGCGCACCGGACGAATAATTTTTCCTTTTCATCAACTCCATGTGGTAACTCCAAATTTTTACGTTTCTTTACAACCTGCATTCCCCCAATGACTACTAAGGGCTGACTTCATCAGATACGATGCCGATGCGGTATCGAAAATCATCGGTCAGCACGCAGCGTCTGATCAAGGTGTAGACACGTGGGCGCACAAGTCCTTCGCCGCCGGTGGCGATATGCAGCGATTTGAATCCCTCGCCTTCGACACCCAGACCTCCGATGGACGAGGCGTTTTTAACAAACTGGGAGGCGTCGGCAATGCTGGACATGTAGGCCAGGTTGTTCAGACTGTTGGAATGAAAGACGATGGTATGCCGCAGACCCTGCTCGGCGGCAACGCCAATGGTCATGGTTTCTTTTGCATCCCGGCAGCGAACAAACGGTAGGATCGGCATGATTTGCTCGGTCCAGATCAGGGGATGTTCTTTATCGGTCTCCAGGATGGCAATTTGAGTCTCCGGCGCGATATCCAGCCCGATGGCACGCTTTAGAATGACATGGGGGGGCTTGCCGATGTAATTCATGTTGATTGTGCTGGGCGTGCGTCCGGATTGAATTTCTTTGAAAATTTCGTTGACGAGGGCCTCGCCCTGGGCTTTGCTGAGTTCAAAAGCACCGTATTCGATTAAAAGGGCCTTGAGCTTGTCGGCAACGGAATCAACCACAAAGATTTCTTTTTCACTCGAGCAGGGCGTGCAATGGCTGAATGAGGCCCCTCTGATGATGCATTGGGCGGCATGATCCAGATCGGCGGTTTCATCAACCACCACCGGCGGATTGCCCGGGCCGCCGGCGATGAGGCGCTTGCCGGTTTTGGTGGCAAATTCAACTACACGGTGTCCGCCGGTAACGGAAATCAGATCGATTTGCGGATGGGTCATCAGGTACTGGGCAGTCGGGATGTCCGGCTCGGCTACTGTAGTCATGCAATTGGAAGGACCACCTGCTGCAACGATGGCTGCGTCGATATCATTGATAACGCGGGCGGAAACAATTTTGGTTTTCGGGTGCGGATTGTGCACGACGGTGTTTCCGCCGGCCAACATCATGATGCCGTTGTGAATAATGCCCGGTGCTGCATTGGTGATTGCATTGATCGAAGCAATAACACCCACCGGAAGACGTTCATTAATGGTGACGCCGCGATCACCCATGAAAACTTCAGAGGCAATATCCTCCATGCCCGGAACTCCGCAGGCCGTCTCGATTTTCAATACAGTGCCATCAACCGCGCCCAAATCGGTTTCTTCCAGTTCCATGCGGCCATATTCTTCCCGATGGGCCCAGCCCACATCCCGCAGGATCTGGATCAGCTTTTCTCGGGTGGAAAGCGGCAGGCGCACAAGTTCTTGCTGCGCTACGATGGCTGCCTGGATGGCATCCTCCATTTCCTGAAAAACACCGCCGGATCCACTCAGGGCAGAATTGCTCGTCGAAGCACTTTGGCCGGCAGAAGATAAACCTTCCATAACCTTTTCGACGATGAGTTCAACCTGTTTTCGATCGATGGTCATAACCTATCCTTTCATAGACCGTAGCGGAAACGAAAATCATCCGCCAATACACACCGTCGGATGAGGGTGAACATTCGGGGACGGGTTTGTCCCTCACCGTTGGTGGCAATGTGAAACGACGTATATCCCTCTGCGGCAACCCCCACACTGGCCAGGCCGCAGGATCCATTTTTAACAAAAGCGGCACATTTGGCCTTTGCCGCCATTTTTTTAATGTTTTGCATGTTGTTGGAGTGAATCGCCATGGTGTGTCCATTGCCCTGTTCGGCGGCAACTGCCCTGTCAATGGCCTCACCAACAGTGGCACAGCGAATTAGCGGTAAAACGGGCATGATCTGTTCAGTCCAGACCAGGGGATGATAGGCATCGGTCTCTAAAATGACAATCTGGGTTTCGGGGCCGACGTTTAGACCGATACTTTGTAAAATAAAGCTGGGCGGTTTGCCGATGTAATCCATATTGATAACACCGGGCTCTTCGGGGCCTTTTACTTCCTTAAAAATATGCTTGAGGAGTTCCTCTCCCTGGGCCGCATCTATTTCATAGGCACCTCGTTGTTTCAATTTTTGCTTGAATTGCTCGGCAACCGATTCAACGACAAAGATTTCTTTTTCGCTGGCACAAGCCATGCAATTTGAAAAGCCGGCCCCTTCGACAATGCATGCGGCAGCGCGGTCCAGATCGGCAGTGTCATCCACCACCACTGGCGGGTTACCGGGGCCTCCGGCAATCAGTCGTTTGCCGGTCTGCGTGGCAAAAGCCACCACGCCGTGGCCACCTGTGACGGCAATCAATTTGATCTTAGGATGCGTCATCAGCGCCTGAGCCGATGGCACCGAAGGCTCTTCAAGACAGCAGACGCAATTGGCGGGTCCGCCGGCTGCGACAATTGCTTGATTCAGATCCCGGATAACGCGTGCTGAAACCTTGCGGGTTTTCGGATGCGGATTATTGACGACCGTGTTGCCGCCGGCCAGCATCATAATAGCATTGAAAAGGATGGTCGGCGCGCCATTGGTGACCGGATTGACCGAGGCAATTACGCCCACCGGTATGCGCTCGATGATGGTCACACCTTTGTCTCCGCTGAACACCTCTGGCTGCAAATCTTCGATACCCAGGACCAGGCAGGCCGCTTGATTTTTTTTAACATTATCCTCGCTTTTTCCGAGACCGGTTTCTTCAAATTCCATGTAGCCATAAGTCTCGGCATTGGCATTGCCGGCATCCCGTATGGCTTGAATGATTTGCTCACGAGCTTTTAGGGGTAGGGATAATAACTGTTTTTGTGCAGTCGCAGCGGCCTCAATGGCATCTTCAATTTCATGAAAAACACCATCGGATACAATGCTGGATGATTCAGGAGGGCGGTCGGGTTCGGGAAATTCGATGCCTTCATTTTGCAAGCGGTTGATTACCGTCTCAACAATTTGTTCGATTCCATGCTCATCTAATTTCATGGATCATCTCCAGCCTTTTGTCGAGTTGCTTCGCTTCGGCCTCAAGAGGCGCTTTTGGGTGCAGTCAATATATATGTTGATAGCGTTTAATTTGTTTTTCATGGACTTTTGGTATCCATCGGGTAAAAGGCACTCAGATAGGACATATGATCCTGTTTCGGCGCGTCTTCATCCATCCCATTGTCAGTGTAAAATTCATTGCCGACCTTAACACCTTCGTCAAATTTAGCCAGATAACTCACGGCTTTGCTTTCATCCAGGAAAGTGATTTCATGTATAAGGGCACTGAGGTAGGCAATCACATGCGCAAAAGGGTCGATAAAAGAAATCGACTCCAGGTCGATGATGATATACTGGTCAGCAAGCGTGATGATGGGGGATTTTGGCGTATCGCTGAGCCCGACTATTTTTACTTTGTATTTTTTGGCCAGCTGTATCAATTCAATTGTTTTGCTGGGATACCGAGGGAAAGCGACAACAAACATGACATCGGATTTACCGTTGCGGACGATCAAATCCTTAATCTCCCATGAGAGCGAGGTGTCCAGATAAACGTCGTTGCGTATCTTCTTTAGAAGATAGCCGAAATAATATGCCAGGATGGCCGAAGCGCGATAGCCGATGACATAAACATTTTTGGCCTTGAAAATCGTTTTGGCAATTTTTTTGAGATCTTTGGCGCTGATGGCATTGCGTAAATTTTCAATATTTTTAATGGCATTTTGACAGTATTTGTCCAGGGTGTTTTGTTCGTCAATCTGCTGGCTGGCTTTTTGCAGTCGTTCCACGGCGGTTAATTCAATGTGCAAAAGGCCTTTCATGTACTGAACAAAATCCATGTATCCCGAAAATCCCAGGTCATTGACAAAGCGGATAATCGTCGGCTCGCTGACATTGCATTCCTGAGCGATTTCTTTTGCGGTCATTAAAAAAATCTTTTTATGATCTTTTAAAATCAAATCGGCAACGCGCCTTTTTTTGGGTGAAAGCTCGGGGTAGACTCTAATGATTTTTTCAAAAAGATCTTTTCTGGCTGATTGCATAAGTCAAAAGTCCTTTCCCGGTAGCGCAAGCAGGCAGCCCTCGGCCGCCTCTTTGGCGGCCTGGACCTCGGAAGTCGTACCGGCCAGGTAGACGCGGCCGGAGGCTCCGAAAACTGTCACGTGAATCAGCTTGATGCCCGCGGCTTTTTCGGCTTCATTGGCGGCATAACCGGCATAACCGGCCGGCACACATTCAAGGATGTACAGGGTTTCGTCCTCGATCATCATACTGGCAGCGCGGAAACGGTTTACGATTTGGCCCATGTAAGGGTCCATACGCTCGATGGTTTCTGCGGCCAGAATTTTTGGCTTCAGGCGTTCATTTTCTTTGACACCGAGATAATCCAGAATCACATCACCGGCCTGTTTAACGTCGGCCGGAGAATCTGCATGGACCTCTAACATGCCAAAGGTTCTTTCCACGACCATAGCGCCCGGCATCACATTGGCTTTCTTCAAAACGATGTCGGTAATTGCATTGATTTCTATGCCGGGGGCAATTTCCATGAATAGCGCCGACTGTCCGGCTACCGGATAATACCCGCGGGCGGTGCTGCCGATATAGCCCACCAGTTGCTTTTGCAATTGATCGATTAATGCGTATGCTCGAAGCTCAACCATATTCACCATTCTCAAAAATCAAACTTCAGTCGGGATGAAGATCTTTGTCAATTTTAGCATTTCACCTTTCAAATGCTTTTCAGCCATTCGCGCTTGTTGGGGCAGACCGCAGTAACAGTATTGCAGACCGCATTTCCCTGGCAGGCGCATTCCTGATCACCGCCTTTGCTGAAACGACCAAAACAAAAGTCGTTTATCGGTATCGATGTCTGGCAGTCCATAATCAATTCGCAAATGAGTCTTCCGATGACAGGCGCCAACCCGAATCCGTGCCCGCTGAATCCGGTGGCAAACACGAATCCTGGGACTTCCTCAGTATAGCCCAGCACCGGGATGCCATCGGATATTTGGGCAATCAGGCCCGACCAGGTGCGGATGATGTTTACATTTTTCAGTACCGGGAAAAAATCAATGACCATTTCGGAAATGGCCGGGCCGATAAAATGAAACAACGGTTTGCCTTCACGATGGATAAATTGCTCGGTACCGACAAATCCACCCCAGAAGAATGAACCGTGCGTGGTCTGCCGCCCGTAAAACAGTCCCTTGGCATGCCCGATCATTTGTTTGAACAGGGGAGGGTAAGGCTCGGTTATCATGGCCTCGGAAAATACGGGACGCATCGGTAAATCCAGACCCACCATGTTGGCCACTTTGCGTCCGGCGACCCCGGCGGCATTGACGACCAAATCGGTCTCGATGGTTTGTTTGTCGGTTATCACGGCGCTGACTTTGCTTTTTTGCAGGCGAATGTCTTTGACTTCTTCATGCGTAAGGATGCGGGCTCCGAGGCTCTTGGCCTTTTGAAAAAAGGCATAGGTGGTCAAAAACGGATTCACATGTCCGTCTGTCGGGCAGAAACTGGCGCCCAGTACTTTTTCGCCGATATGGGGATTGATATTTAGGACCTGCTTGCGATCCAGCATTTCCAGCTCAAGGTTTGCGGCCTTCTGGTTTTCAACGGATTTGCGCATGGTGTCCAGTTCTTCTTCGGACGTGCAAAGCCGCAGATTGCCTTCACGCACATACTCGAGGTCCATGCCAAGCTCTTCATGCAACTGTCCGTATATCTGAATGCTCTCGATGGCCAGCGGCATTTCTTTGAGATTGCGTGCCGATTGGCGCACGCCGCCCCCATTGGCGCCGGAAGCTTCCCCGCCGATATCTGATCGCTCGATGATAACGGGCTTTAGACCTTCGCGGGCCAAATTATAGGCGATGGCACACCCCATAACGCCGCCACCGATAATGACGGTATCTGCTTTCTCAGGCATCTTATTTTCCCATTGGACTGATGAACATTTTTATGCTTTCAGAATTAAATCGTAATTAAAACTACACTTTTACTTTTTCGTTTCAGGTGTCAGAGGTGGTCGACCTGGCCATTAGCTGTTTGCAAAAACCGCCATGCGCAGAGGTCGTACCGGCCCCCTTGCGGTAGTGGGCTCGATATCAGCAGCGCTTTGACGCAGCTCCTCTGCGATAATTTGAATGACCAGCCGCTGGCAGGTCTGCCCCTGACATAGCCCCATTCCGGCCCGCGTGATGCGCTTGATGCCATTAACGGTAAGCATGCCGTTACGAATGGCCGCTTTGATTTCGCCTTTGGTAATTTCTTCACAACGACAGATGATCATATCATCGTCATCAGCCGGGGTTGCCTGTGGTTCTGCATCGGTTGCTTGTTTCCGCTCGGATGGAGCCGGTGCAATGCCCTTAATCTGCTTGAAGCGTTCAACAACCCTATTGACCAGCGCCTCCAGTTCTTCCTCAGAAATGTCAGCTCCAGAAACAGAAGATGAATCCAGCGGAGCCGATAGGGGTTCGGTTCCGGTTGGCGTATCTTGAGAGGGTGTGGACGGATCGGTTAAGGATTTATCTTCAGCTGGAGAGAACTCTTTTGCAGAAGCGCTTTGAGGAGCTGTGGCCTTAATTTTTAGATTATGATCCTTAATTAAATCAGCAGCGGCTGATGAGATGCGAGCACCTTCGGGAATCTCAATTTCTGTATTTCCCTCAGCAACTATTTTTCTGACCTGTTCTGCGAAGATAAAAACGCGCTGCATTTAATTCCCCCTGATAGAAAATTATGAGCCTTCTTTTTTCTTTCTGGTCCCCGGTTTAGTCGCCGGTTTGCGAGTTGTTTTGGGCCTGTTTTTAGCCGGTTTGTCTTCACCAGGCCCTGTGGGAATGATAAAATCGATATCTTCGTGAGGCCGGGGAATGACATGCGACGATACGACCTCACCCACACGCCCTGCAGCAGCGGTGCCCGCACTGACAGCCGCTTTGACGGCACCGACATCGCCGGCAACCATAACGGCCATCAGGCCGGCCTTGACTTTTTGACGCCCCAAAAATTTAACCTTGGCTGCCTTGACCATTGCATCGGCCGCTTCAATTGCTGCCACTGCGCCTCTGGTTTCGATGAGTCCCAATGCCTGTTGCATGGTTATTTTCCTTTTACGGTATTTGCAAAATGATAGATGTATTTTTATTGCACACTATTTTTCACCACGAAGGACACGAAGGGCACGAAGTTCACTAAGGCAACATAAAGTTTCCGTCAAAGGTCGTTACTTTTAATTTTTTCGTGATTTTGCCGCTTTCGTGTTTTCGTGGTAAATTCATATTCTTCAACTTTTGTTCGTTTAATAATGAGTCTGTAACAATACTATGTTTTGCGACCTTTTAAGTTGTTGAGGGTTTCAACAACTTTTTGAGAGGCTGCTTGAATTTCCGATTCAGTGCCGGCCAGATAAATCCGTCCGGCGGCACCATAAAATCGCAGGTCAACCAAGCGGATGTTGCAATGTTTTTCGGCTTCGTTGGCTGCGATGGATGAGTATGCTGCAGGGGTGACCTCGAGTAAATAGACATCATCCCCGCCTAAAATGAGCATGCCTTTGCTGTTGCGGTTGATAATGACCGCCTGATATGGATCGACCTTATTGATGACGCTGGTGGCCAGGATGCTTGGCGCCGTGCGCTCTTCTTCTTTTAATCCCAGCTCGTCCAGTATCATCTTGCCGGCATGCAGAACTTCTTCCTGATCAAATGAATGGATTTCCAGCATGCCGTATCGCCGCTCTACGATCATTTCGCCGGGTCGTGAGCTTGTGATTTTAAGAGCGATATCTGTCAGGCGATTAATCTCGATACCCGGGGCGATCTCGACAAAAAGAGCGGCCATACCTTCAACAGAAAGAAATCCCCGACAGGCACTTGCAAACAAAGACGCAAACTGGGGTTGCAGTCGATCCAGATAGCAGTATGCTCTGAGCTCAGCCATTCAATTTTCTCCCTAATAATATAAAATATCGTATATTTCTTTCTTGTTTTTAAAACTCACATTTTATCGTTCAAATTTAGGTCCCATGGTCATGCCAAATAAGGCGTTTTATTTATTTTGGATAATTTTTATGGAGTATTCTTTCGCTAAATCCCTGGCCAACGGCGTTAGAATGCCGCCAGGCGCCAGCATAACTGAATCCTGTTTGCTGTTGACAGCCGTATGAATGTCCTTTGCGGTGATGAGTTTTAGCGCCTGGCTGCCGTTATCGCGTTTCTTGCTTTTAGCCTCAGATGGGGTGGTCGCAGTAGCTGTCAGCATATGTCCAAAAGTTGCGTACAGTTGATCCGTTGGACAGAAAACCATCCCAAAGCCTTGCAGCTTGTTTAAAATCTGATCGATTTCCCGCCGCAGCTGCTCATTAACCAGTATGTCGCAGAGCATGAATCCATCATTGGTCGCCAGCACCTTTTTGCCCTGCAGCAAGGCCAGAAACACGATACGGGATTCCTGGTCGTCGCAGATCAGTCGAGCCACTTTGGCTGCTGTCTGCATGCAAAAAGTCGGTAGGACCAGAATGTCGGCTTTCTGCAGAGCTTTCTCGAGACCATCCGGTTTGACCGTATCCAGAATACACTTGACCCCGGCACCTTCTTTGACATCGGCGCCGCAAACCCATGATCGTGCTGACTCAACAGTAAACACGCTCGAGCGGCGAGAGGCTTCATCAATTCTTTGAACTTGCGCAAGGGCTTGTTCCAGCTTGCGAACACCGCCGTGAAAAATATTAAGTACTGCCGGACGGTTTTCAGATGGCGTGCCTCGAGCTTCCGGCGGTTCGGCTGATGATGCTGAAGCCTTTCCGGTTTCCTTTAATACCTGCTTTACGATTGTGGTGATTTCCTTTTTCGTTGGATCCGTCATCGTCTTGATCCCGGCCCTAAAAGGCGACGATTTGGTTTATGCTCCCCGCTTGCGATCAGCGCTGGCATTCAGACAGGACAACGCGATTCCAAACGGGGTTATGAGTTGGGGAATGGCCGGTCGAAATGTTTCCAGGCCGATGTTATCGGCGACAATATCGGCAAATCCTTCCAACTCACATGTCCCCCCGACAAGGCAAACTTTTTCAATTGTATCAAATTCTCTTAAATAGGTTGCCGCAATACTGGCAATTTTTTCGATTACCGGCCGCACAATCGACAGGACTTCCCGATTGTGGCGTCGATTGATTTTTATTTCCTCAGCTTCTTCGTAGCTGATTTTGTGATTGCCGGCCAGAACGAGGGAAAGATGAACGCCTCCGGTTGCTTCATCATTGGTGTAAATAACGTCTCCATCTTTGATGACGGCAATACCGGTTGTCCCCCCACCGACATCGACAATGGCGCCATTTTCGATTTCCAGCACTTGATTGGCTGCCGTGGGCTCATCCAGCACATTGATTACTTCCAGACCGACTCCTTCCAGGATGTGCGTGGTGGTCTTTAGATTCGCGTATTCGGTCTGAGGCGGAAAAGAAGTGGCGCCCTGTTCAATCGGTACCGGACAATGCTTACGCATTTCTTCCATCAGGTCCCGGGTTGTATTCAATGCCCCTACATAATCGACAATTAAGCCGCTGCGGGCCACCTCGGTACGTCGCATGCGGGCCGCCCGCGGCATGCCGCTTTCATCAATGATAATGGCAATCGTTTTATACGTTCCCAGATCGATGCCGGCATAGAATCGTTCGGCGCCGGCAAAATTCCAGCTATCAGGCTGATTGATGAGGTCGCTGAGCTGGTCGATGGGATTCGTCATAAAATACTCCTTGAAATATCATCGGTGGGCGAAGGGATGACCACGTGGCTCAGAATCAAGCCTGTGCCCGCCAGGACATCGACAGCGGCTTCAACCGCGGCCCTGACTGAATCCACATCACCGGTCAGATATAGAAACGATTTGCCACCCAGACCGGTGGCACAGCGAATTTCAATAATATCGACATCGGCTGCTTTGACACCGGCATCGGCCGCCATAATCGAAGAGGCCACCGAAAAAGTTTCAATAACGCCCAGTGAATCAACTTTTCTTATGATCGTTGTGGCTGTGATGGCGGGAAATATGGAAGAATGCACATTGGGGATCACAAAATCATCGACCAGAAATTCTCCGGCTACCTCGCGACCCACATCGGCGGCGCGTTCAACCGAATCCACATCGCCGGAAACCATGACCATATATTTCCCAGCACAAATCGGCTGGGCGAACACCAGCTCAACATCAGCTGTTTTCATCATTTCATCGCCCGCCTCGACGCCCTTGGCGATGCTGTTCAATTCGATCATGCCGATTGCTTTAAGCTCTTCCATATATCAACCATTCATCCATCTTCATTATTGAGATTGGATCATAACGTGTTTATCATCAACCGCTGATACCGTACCATCGATACTTGCATGAATGCGCGCTCCCAGAGCGCCTTCGGGAATTTCGCCAACCAGATCGCCTTTTTTTACACGGTCACCTTTGCCGACAACCGGTACGGCCGGTTGGCCAAGGTGCTGCTGCAAAAGGATATGCACGCTATTGACCTTAACGTCACCGCTGAAAAATTCCGGATGGCCGTCATATTTGATAACTTCCAGTCTTTCCATCAGCCGATGCACGGGTACCTTGCGGGTATCGAAAAATGGCGACACTTTGTAGGTTTCGCGTTTTGGCTCACGTTTGACGCCCTCCGCCAGGCATTTTTGCTTTAGGACCGCATTGATTTCCCGGGGCGAGAGCATCATGGGGCAGGCAAATTTCTCGCAGACGCCGCATTCCGAGCAGATAAGCGCATCTTCAAGAATTTCGCCTTCCATCCCGGGTTTATAGGCCAGATGCCGCATAATTTTATGCGGCTCGAGTGAATGCCCGATTAAATTGCGGGGACACAGATCGGTGCAGCGTGAGCACTGGGTACAGGCAGATTTGGCGATAAACCGCATGCGTTCGATATCTTTTTGCTTATCCCGGATAATGTTGTGCTGCGGTGGTAAAACGATCAGGCCGCTGGTTGTTTTGGTCACCGGGTCGCGCTGACTATCAAGCACTTTTCCCATCATCGGGCCCCCCATGACGATTCCATATTCCGGAATGCTGGACCCCCCGGCCAGTTGGATTACATCTTCGGCCGGGGTGCCGATCGGTACTCTGCACACCACTGGATTGCGTACCTCACCGCTGACGGTTAGATAACGATCGGTGACCGGTTGTCCGGCCATGGCGCGGGAGACATTCATAAGCGATTCGACATTGCATACGACCGCCAGAACATTTAAGGGAATCCCCCCTTCAGGCACTACTTTGCCGATCACCTCATTTACCAGAATGAATTCATCACCGGCCGGATAATAGTCATCCAGCTCAAAAACATCGATGAGATGAGCGTGACCGTTGCCTGCAATCTTGGCTTTGAGCACGTTCAGGGCGCGCGGGTGTTTCGATTTGACGCAAATGGTTCCTTTGCCGGCATTAGTGCAATCCATCACGGTGGCCAGACCGTCCACAATGAGATCGGTATGCTGCTCAATCAGGTACGGATCACTGACCAGCAGCGGCTCACAGGACGCGCCGTTGGCGAGCACCTGTTCGACTTCGAACTGCAGCTTCACATGGGTTGGAAACCCGGCACCACCTGCGCCGACAACGCCGGCCGCGCGAACTTTATCGACGATATCCGCTCTCATTTATTCTTCCCGGACGCTCGGCCGGCCATTTCCAGATTGTCCACAATACCGACCACCACCGCATCTATCGGGATCGGCTTTTCCTTATCAAACGCTTGCATGGCCGGTGCGCCCCGGGTAACGATCACCATTTCGCCGAATCCGGCACCCACCTCATCGGCGGCCACTAAAACATTGCCGTCCGGTTTGAGGTCTTTGCCCAACGGCTGAATAAACAGCAGCCGCAGCGCGGATATCGAGTCCAGTTTCTTGGTGGACCACACGTTTCCGATAACTTCAGCCAGTAACATCCTGTCGTCCCTTCGGCGTGGATTAAAAATTTAATTGGGTTTTCCAAACCGGGTGCTTTGCACCCGGTTTCACCCGCAACGATCGGGGCACTGTGTGCCCCTGTCTTTTACCGCCTTTGGCGGTAAAATCCAAGCCACCCGCTGTGCGGGTGGTCGTTGACTCAGCGGAACCATTACTTAAGATGCTCCGCCTCTCTAATAGCCTGAATACTTGCTTTGACGTCGGCGATATCACCGAAAATGCCAATCATGGTCATATGCTGCGGACAAATGCCCTTCAAATCGAAGACACGCACGTTGGCCGCTTTTTCGGCGACGTCGGCGGCTGCGACCATGTCGACCACCTTTCCCTGGATCAGCCCGACAGCCGTCGGTAGGATCTCGGCTTCAGATAAGATCTTTTTGCCGACAGCGCCGGCCCGTTGCCGGATCAGCTCGAAGACGCCCGGGGAAGGGTGGGATATCAAGTGTATGCTAAATGCCATATGTGACCTCTCAGCACTGTACTTTTTGCGGACGGCAAGATGCAGCCTGACAGCCCGATGCCCTTTTCAAAAAAATGCTTTATCAGCGGTTTTCAACCGGTTAACGGCGCACGGCGCATGACGTATTCCGCCGCGATGAGCCGATATTCGGGCCGCACGAATTCCACAAATGCCATCCGCTTAAATCCCACCGCGGATTATGCTTCGGTTTTGGGAATGGTATACTCGATATCGCCATGCGGTCTGGGGATGACATGGACCGAAACCAGTTCGCCGACACGTTCAGCTGCTGCACCGCCGGCATCTGTGGCGGCCTTGACTGCGCCGACATCGCCGCGCACAAATACCGATACGAGGCCACCGCCGACGAATTCCCGGCCAACGAACTTAACCTTTGCTGCCTTCACCATTGCATCGGCAGCCTCAATGGCGCCGACCAGACCTCTGGTTTCAACCATACCTAACGCTTGTTCTGCCATTCTCTTTTACCTCCTAATTTTGGAATTAGCGTTTCAATTGAATTGCTCTGGCCTTCATAGACCAATCTCTGGGAACTTCTATGATCACTGTTGCGGTGCGATCCATTTTTTCTGTTTTTTTGACCGCCGTAACAGTTGCGTCGCCAATTTTTTGCCCGGCACGATCAAGGGCGGTGACCATCTCGCCTTTTTCCGGCAGTGGCCGGTACTCGTAAGGCATCTCTATAGTGGCCTTGTCATCATCCAGGCTTTCATCGACAATAAAGATGGCCTGGCCGGGACAGATGGGCACACAGCTGCGGCATCCGACACAATTATCCTCGGTCAGGACAGGGGGGGTGGTGATATCATCGCCAACCGTAATCGCATCGTATTTACAACTGGACTCACAGGGGTTGCAGGGAATATCTTCCAGGCACTCCAGTACGGCAACCGCCCCCTTGCGGCGCCTGGCTTCACCCGGGATGCCCGGCCCTTGTTTGAGTTCCTCATCCGAGAGATAACCGGTACGGGTTGAGTCACCGGCCATGATTATTGCTCCTCCATCATTGTATTCAGATATTCCTTGGCTTTGGCCCGGACTTCTCCATGGCTGCCACTGCGCAGCCCCACCATGCTTTGAAGTTGTTCATCGCGCTGTGATAAGAATGCAGCTTCAGTCAGATAGCCGAGGCTGTGAGCGATGGCCAACCCGGCGATCCGGCCCTCGATAATGGCGGTGCTAGCCTCTTCGATGCCGGATGCATCACCGGCAACGTAAAGTCCCTTAATCGATGTTTCCTGATTCAAGTCATGTGCTGGCAGCTGGCCCCCTAAAACCGGAGAGTAAGCCATCTTGCAGCTGGCCATTCGGATCAACTGGGTGGAGGGATTCAAGCCGACCGCAATGCAAACCGTATCAACCTCAAACTGTTTCTCGGTACCGGGTATCGGTTTCCAGGCGTCATCCACTTCGATAATGGTCGCACCTTCCACGCGGTCTGTGCCCTGTGCTTCTTTGATCGTATGGGACATAAAAAAAGGCACCCCTGCCCGGGCGATTTTGGCGG
>JASFIV010000036.1:0-23877 GCA_050122475.1 Desulfobacterales bacterium
CGAACGGAACGGTGGAAAAAATGGATGCACCCGGTATCTTGCCTTCCCAGTAACCCGATATGCTGTAACCGGCATTGACTTTTCCTTTCGAGACCGATTCCAGGATCTCAAACGGGGCAACAAGTTTGCCCGGTTCGTACACTTTCATTTTTACGCTGCCGCCGCTGGCAAGGTCGATTCTGTCTTCTATCCATTTAATCGTTGAGCCCAAACCCGGCAAAGCAGTGGCAAAACAGATGGGCACTTTCAACAAGACCGGTTTATCTTTGGCCATTACAGAGCCGGCTGAGAAACTAAAAACAGCTCCAAACAAGAATAAGCAAACGACGATCATACTCAGTTTTTTCATCTCTGTTTCTCCTTTCAATCTGATTTTAACTTCTGGATTTGTTGATCAGTGGAATGGACAGGTTGACAGAAAAACGATCACCTCCCCCCTGTAGTAGCTTTAGTCCTCAAAAAATGCAAGTATCGTTTCGGTTATATTAGAGCGGACACTGAAATTGCAGCATCATACCCTCCTCTGGGGAAGGTATTAAGATTTTTTTTGGGCATATGTTCTCACCATGCCCCCATCAAATAACAGGTCGCCGCCGATCAGATATTTGGCAAACCGTGAAAAACCAAAAATAAACAGGTTGGCCACCTCGATGGGCGACATCATTTCCTTGATACGGGAAAAACCCATCATAACATCCCGCACGACCTCCTCGGGTGTGATCCCCCGTTGTTCGGCCTGAGCGGGTATCTGATTTAATGTCAAAGCGGTTTGAACAAAGCCGGTGCTGACGGTAAATGAGCGAATCTTGCCCTCGCCCTCGGCTGCAATCGACTGAGTCAAGGCCCTCAATCCGAACTTGGTGATATTGTACACCGGCTTGTTAAGCGTGCTGATATGGGCGTGAACGGAGGCCATATTGCCAATGGCGCCCACCCCGTCACTGCTTTTTCTGATGTGCGGAAGGCACAATTTGGAAAGATAAAAAGGCGCCCGCAACATCAATTTTTGCATATAATCATATTTTTCCATCGGAAAATTGTCCACCGAATCAATGTGCTGAATGCCGGCAATATTGGCCACGAATTTGATGCTGCCGAGTTTGGCTGCCTCTGCGACCGCATGATCGATATCCGCATCATTGCATAGGTCGGTCTTGACAAAAATCATCTGCCCGCCCATGTCGCGGGCCATCTTCTGGGTTTTTTTACCCTCTGTTTCGTTTAAATCCAGCCCAACTGTCATCAAATTGTTGGCGGCAGCGGCCACGGCTGTTGCGCGGCCGATACCGGTCCCAGAACCCGTGACAATGCAGACATTATGGGTGTTAAAATTATCATCATCCAGAATCAATATCTCATCGCGTTTGATATCAGGCTCACGGATGTCCATCGGGTTCCTCCCTAATAAAGACGCTCAGATTCCTTTGTTTAGATTCGGTAAAAAGGTGGGCTCGATCTAGCGGTGCAAATTTTGGACCAAATGAATAGGAGGCGTTTTGCGGCTTTAGATTCAATGAATCCGTATCGAATAGTAGTGTGGGAGCCGTTTTATGAGCGATGTTCAATTTTTTCTCGACAATGTCTTCTGATATCTGTATAGGCTAATATGTATCAATCAATATACATGTTCCCATATTGATACAAAAAGGGGGGGATATGAAAACCAGCCCAAAAAAAAGTGACACTACAGAAAAATTAATCCCTTTCCAATTAAAGGCGGACCCTGCAGAGCCCATCACGATTGAAGAGCAATTGGAAGCGTACAAACTGATTTTTGAAAGCATCTATAACGGCATCATGGTCACCGACGCCGAAGGGATTATCACGCATTTTAATGAACCTTACGGCCAGTTTCTGGGGCTTGATCCTGCAGCCCAGATCGGCAAGCATTGTACCGAAGTCGTTGAAAATACCCGCATGCATATCGTGGCCAAAACCGGAAAGCCCGAGATCAACCAGACCCAGCGGATCAAAGGGCAAAATATGGTCGTGCAGCGCATCCCGATCAAAAAGGACGGCAAAGTTATAGCGGTTTTCGGGCAGGTGATGTTCAAAGATGTCAAAGACGTCACTAAGCTGGCCAATCGGCTGTCCCTGCTGGAATCCAAGGTAAAACATTATGAAGAGGAGCTGATCAACCTGCGTTCCACTCGCTACACTTTTGACAGCATCGTGGGCACCAGCCTGGTGATACGGGAACTCAAAAAGGAAGCGCTGAAAGCCTCAACCAACCAATTTCCGGTGCTCATTACCGGCGATAGCGGCACCGGCAAAGAGCTCTTTGCCCAGGCCATTCATCATGCCAGCCCGCGCAAACTTTACCCATTTGTGCGCATCAACTGCTCGGCCATCCCCAAAGACCTGTTGGAATCCGAGCTGTTTGGATACGAAAAAGGTGCGTTTACCGGCGCTAAAACCGAAGGCAAACCCGGCAAATTTGAAATTGCCAACCAGGGCACGGTTTTTTTAGATGAAATCGGGGATCTGCCCCTGGCGATGCAGCCAAAGCTGTTGCAGGTCGTGGAAGAGAAGGAGCTTGAACGCGTTGGAGGAACGAAAATTATTCGCTCGGATTTTCGCGTCATCGCGGCCACCAACCAAGACCTCCAAGACATGCTAACCGATGAACGCTTCCGCAAGGATTTGTTTTATCGCCTGAATGTCATACCATTGCACATCCCGCCGCTGCGGGATCGCAAAAGTGATATCATCCCGCTGGCCCAGCACTTCTTAAAGCAAATGGCCAAGGAAGCCAATCTATCGGAAATATCATTGGATAAAGATGCGGCCAGGGCATTAAAAAAATATGCCTGGCCTGGAAACATCAGGGAATTGTCAAACGTACTGGAAAGAGCCATGTCTTCAACTGAAGGCGACAAGATTCATTTGTGCGACCTGCCTTTTTATATCAGCCGCGTGCAAAAAAAGCTTCCCGAGCAGAATCAAACCACCATCGATATCAAAGGAGTGCAGGCCCGGGCGGAGCGGGATGCCATTCGATATGCCCTCAAGGAAACCCACTACAATAAGGCCCGGGCAGCCAAACTGCTGGGAATTCATCGCACCCTTTTGTATAAAAAAATGAAAAAATACAACATTGCGCTCAACCCCGAATAGACCACCGACCATCTGTAGTCCAATTGATACATATCGTTTAGGCTTTTCTTAAGGCCTGCTGGGCCTCCTGACTGCTTTCGTAAATGTGAGGGGCCACATCCCGTTTCTGGAGGGCGTCGCCGAGTTTCATCCGCAAAAAGGTACTGGTTGTATAGCGGGTCACCCCCGAGTAATAGTGATCGACCAGATGTTTGACCATATCGGTGTACTCATCGACAATATCGGGCATGATCGTAAAATTATCATAGTTAACAATGGTATAAACCCGCTTCCCCAATGGTTTGACGATCCGTTCAACCGCCTCCTTTACGGCCTTAACATCCTGTGATGATTGAATCGCATAGCCTTCAAAATTGACAAAAAACAGGTTTTCGGCGGGATCATAGGTCAAACGCTCTTCTAAGGTCAGGGTCAACAGATCTGTTTTAAGATTCATGGGTGCCATGCCGAAGATGCGTTCATCCATCACCTGCGGCTGTTCCTTAACGATGGGCTCAAAATCCATCCGGGCAAGGATATCTTTTTCCAGATCAACCCCGGGGGCGATTTCAACCAGTGCCATACCCTCCGTCGTTAGCGTAAATACACAACGCTCGGTGATGTAGAGCACGGGTTGTTTTTTTTCGAGCGCATAGCGGCCGCTGAAGGTGACATGTTCCACCTGATCAATGAATTTTTTAACCTTGCCCTCCTGAATGATCTTAGGGGCATCATTTTCAATGGACACCTTTAACCCTGCAGCGGTGAAAGTTCCCAGAAAAATGACCTTTTTGGCATTCTGGCTGATATTGATGAATCCGCCCGCACCGGCCAATTTGGGGCCAAATTTGCTGACATTCAGATTCCCGGCCTTGTCGGCCTGGGCCATGCCTAAAAAAGCCATATCCAGGCCGCCGCCATCATAGAAATCAAACTGATTCGGCTGATCAATAACCGCTTCCGTGTTGCTGGCCGCGCCAAAATTCAGCCCGCCGGCCGGAATCCCACCGATCACACCCGGCTCGGCCGTCAGCGTGATGTAGTCCAGAATTTTTTCTTCATTGGCGATATTAGCGACACCCTCGGGCATGCCGATGCCCAGATTTACCACGCTATTGGCTTTCAATTCAAACGCCGCCCTGCGGGCGATGATTTTACGGGTGCTCATTTCCATGGTCTCAATGGATTGCATCGGAATTTTATGTTCGCTGCTAAACGAGGGGTTGTATACTTCCGCAAATGTCTGCCAGTGGTTTTCGGGCCGCGAGACGACCACGCAATCGACCATGATGCCGGGAATCTTGACGTGTCTGGCATTCAGGGTTCCCCTATCTGCAATGCGCTCCACCTGCACAATCACAAACCCGTTGGAATTTTTGGCGGCCGTGGCAATGGCCAGCGATTCCAAGGTCAGGGCTTCTTTTTCCATGGTAATGTTACCGTCGGTATCGGCAGTGGTGCCGCGCAACAGGGCCACATTAATGGGAAGCGTTTTGTAAGCCAGAAATTCATTGCCATCGAATTCGACGAGCTCCACAATATCGTCGGTGGTCAGCGCATTAATTTTGCCGCCGCCGTTGCGTGGATCGACAAAAGTGCCCAAACCGACGGTCGTAATCGTTCGCGGTTTATGGGCGGCAATGTCGCGGTACATGTGTGAAATGACACCCTGGGGCAGGTTATAGGCCACAATTTTATTTTCAATCGCCAGTTTCTGGAGCTTGGGCACCAAGCCCCAGTGGCCGCCGATCACCCTCTGAACCAGGCCTTCATGACCGAAATGATTCAGCCCCCTTTCAGCGCCGTCGCCCTGCCCGGCCGCATACAGCAAGGTCAGGTTTTTGGGTTTGCCGTTTTTGATGAAATAGGTCTCAAGCGCTATGGCAAGCTCCTCTGCAAATCCAATTCCGACAAACCCACCGGTGGCCACCGTATCGCCGTCTCGAATGACGCGCACGGCCTCTTCGGCTGACACGACTTTTCCTTTTTTAGCGCGCGCTCCAGGCACTTGTGAAAGGAGCGGATGCGCAAATTCCTTTCTTGAATCCTCATTTTCCGGATTCATTTGCCACCTCCTTGTTGCTGATGATTCTATTTAGCCTTGGGTGGACTGACAAGCGCTTCACCATCGATCACGACAGTGCCGTCCTGGTTGACACAAGCGGTTTTGAATCGCACCCTGTTTTTTGCAGACAGAATTTCAAGAATCTCGACCTGCGCCGTGATGGTATCGCCGATGCGAACCGGCGCCAGAAAATTGAGCTCCTGTCGAATGTAGATCGTCCCGAAGCCAGGCAGTATGTTTCCGAGGACGGCCGATATCAGTCCGCCGCATAGCATACCATGGGCGATGCGGGTTTTAAAAAAGGTTCCCCGCGCATAAGACTCATTGATATGCGCCGGATTCTGATCCCCGCTGATCCCGGCGTACAGATAGACGTCTGATTCAGAAATGGTTTTACCAAACTGGGCGGTTTGGCCGACTTGCAGTTCTTCAATCGTTTTTCCGATCATTCCCCTGTTCCTCCTTTCCAATAGTGTCATTTGCATGGGTCTGAACAGACCATTGCAGATCCGACCGATGAAAACAACTTCAAAAAATGTGCCAACAAAACTAATGCTGGTCCTTTTTTGATCGCAGGCCGGCCCCGAAGAACGACAAAACCAGAGCAATCAGAAGAGTCACCCCCCTAAATTTAGTTTTTGTTGACAAAATATTTCATACCGGATTTATTTGACAGAAATGGGCAAACATGTCCGGAAGCCGGTTCCCAAAGTGGTCGACACTGTTCTGGCCGACGTCTTTTCCGGTATTTGCGACGATGATATTTCACGCACGAAACAAATTTTGCACCAAGTGCTTGCCAACGCTCAGCAGGAATGCAGATAAATAAAAAAAATCCTATCGAACATGGAATGATGAATGAAAGAGGCCCATAAAGCAAAAATAGGTTATGCTTGCGCTTATACTCCCCTGGTTTTACTGGATGCTGCCGGCTACACTCCCTATCGTATCCTGCCGATGAGCGATTGCCCGGACCAGGCCGGACAACTGCTGCACGACAACCTCTGCCCGCACGTCAAACGCATCCTGGATCGCGCTATTGCTAAGGATCTGCCGGATCTTGAAGGTATGGTTTTGATGAACAGCTGCGATGCCATGCGGCGCCTGGCGGATGCCTGGTCGCGGGTCAGACCGAAAGACCACATCGAGTTGCTGGATCTGCCGGCCACCGCGGACGATGCGGCTGTTGCCTATTTTACCGGCGAATTGAAGCGCTTGAATGATGCGCTATCAGAGTGGTGCGGACACACCATCACCCATCGTCATATAGCAGCAAGCGTTGCGCGGTACAACAAACTGCCGCCTCTTTTCAACCGGTTGCGAGAGAGCTTGCGTTTAGGCCAACTGACAGGCGGCAGCGTCAGAATGCAAACGCTTTATAATGCGGCCATGTCGCTATCGTTTGACAACAGCCTGGCAACATTGGAACAGGCTCTGGCAGAACCGCAATCAAAAAGCCCGGAGCCTGATGGAATCCCTGTATTTCTTTTTGGCAATGTCCTGGCAGACCCGGAAGCGTTAAGGTTGTTTGAGTCCTGCGGCGCCCGCATTATCGAAGACGATCTATGTACCGGCTCACGGCTATTTACAACCATAGAATTTGACGAGAGCCAGGATGCATTGCCGCAAATTTCCCGCAGCCTGTTGACCCGACCGCCGTGTGCCCGGACATTTGATCCTGCTCAACCGCTGAAGATGGCCGAAGATATCCTGGACCGCGCGCAAGCTTCGGGGGCCGATGGCGTCATCGGCCAGACCATCAAATTTTGCGACCCATACCTGGACCGTCTGCCGGCTGTGCGCGAAACATTGCGGCAGGCCGGCATCCCGTTATTGCTGCTGGAAGGCGACTGCAGCCTGCGAACAATCGAACAGCAACGAACCCGAATCGAAGCGTTTATCGAAATGCTTAACTAATATTTAGCACCCACAATGGCGAAATGAAAAGACTGCGAATGATATACCACGAAGAACACGAAGATCGCGAAGGAAAACATATCATTTTTTTCTTTTATCTCTTCGTGCCCTTCGTGGTTATAAATTCAACTTTTGAGCTTTCTACACAATCTAAAAACTCGCATTCGTGTTTTCGTGGTTAAAACAGGTAGAGCCAATAGGCAACGCTGAAAAATTATTGAATATGAAATGAATTGAGTAAAAGGTAACGCATTATGATGTACCAATATTTTAAGGATATGGCTACCGGCATCGAGGCCAAAATCTCACAGGATCCGGATTTACCCAATCCCAGAAAAAGATACGCTTTGGAGACGGCCCGGCTCGGCAGTCGTATATACTCCGGCAAAGACACGGTTGCCTGGTGTGGCGTTGCCGTTCCGTATGATCTGCTCAACGCCATGGGCATTACCTCCTGCTTCGTTGAATTCGTGGGCGCTGCGCTTGCCATAACCGGCATGGCTGAACCGTTCCTGGAAGAAGCTGAACAGGCCGGCTTTGGCGGCGACACCTGTGGATTTCATCGCACGGTCATCGGAGCCGCTCGGAAACAAATCATGCCCGAACCGGATTTTCTGATCGCCTCCACTTGCCCCTGCTCGGGTGGGATCGCCATTATGGAAAATCTGGCCCGCATATTTAATAAAGAACTTTTTGTGTTGAATGTGCCCCAGGCCGATGAACCGCAAAATGTACGATATCTAGCGGATCAATTAAAAGGTATGGTCGAATTTATCAGCCGTCACACCGGCAAACCGTTAGACCGGGAACGTCTGCGCCAGTCGGTTGAATGCACGAATGAGGCCAGCGCTATAATGAAAGAGGCCTACCGTCTCGCTCAGCAAATTCCATCACCGACAAACGGGAGTCTGCTCATTAATTTTGGAATCGTTTGGCCCCTTTTTATGGGCACACCGGCTGCAATCGAAATCGCCCAAGCGTATCTGGACGAATTCTCAGCCCGAATTAAAAGCGGTTCGCCGGGTGTGCCGGATGAAAAGCTGCGCTTATTGTGGATTCAAAACCGGATTCAATTCGACAACCCGCTGGTCGATCTGCTGGAAAAAGAGTATCAGGCCAACATCGTCTCAGATGAATTAAACGACATCTACTGGGATCCGATTGACCCTGATGATCCCTATACCGGCATGGCCCGCCGCGCCATTACCATTCCTTTCAATGGCAAGGTGCAGGACCGCATCAAACACCTTCAGAAGCTGGCCAGGGCCTACAAACTGGATGGGGCCATAAACCCTTGTAACTGGGGCTGTCGCCAGGGTACCGGTGCCAGGGGACTGATCAGTGACGGCCTCAAGGAAATCGGCGTGCCGGTGTTGAATCTTGAAGTAGATTGCGTCGATAAGCGCAATTTTGCCGAAGGCCAGCTGCGTACCCGCCTCGAAGCCTTTTTTGAAATGCTGGAGAGCCGTCCGCGACCGTTACATTAACAACATGCCCAACTACATCGCACGACATTACTAGCACAAAGCGTATTTTAAAAGGTTTCAGGTGTCAGGCTCTTGTTATCAGAGGACAGAGGCCAGAAGACAGATGTCAGAAGTAGGGGCGGGGTTTATCCCCGCCCTATTGACCTTAAACCCTGCCGGTGGGGTCGTAGCTCGAAGAGCGAAGCCCCAAACCCTGAACCCAGAACCTTTGAACATTGACAACCCCGTGCGTATCAGATAGGATTTGTCGATTTTTATCAGGTTTTAAATCGGGGAAAAGGCATGATTATCGGATTAGATGTCGGGGGTACCCATACCGATGTGGTGCTGATCGGGGATGTGGGCCTTGAAAAACAGGTCAAAGTTCCCACCGATTCAAATGATTTGTTTAACTCGGTCCTGACCGGCATCAACACCATTACTGCTGATATTGATCCAAAGAAGATCAGCCGGATTGTCCTGAGCACAACCTTAACCACTAACGCCATCGTTCAGAAAAAAATCCCAGCGGTTGGCATGATCGTGACCAGCGGCCCGGGAATCGACCCTCAATATTTCCGCACCAATTCAAGCTATTACACCGTATCGGGTTCGATCGATCATCGCGGTCGTGAAATAAAGCCCATCGATTCAGAAGAGATTGAACGCGTTGCGGATGCTTTAAGGAAGGCAGACGTTCAAACCGTTGGTGTCGTTGGCAAGTTTTCCGTGCGCAACCCCTATCATGAGTTTAAGATCGCTGAAATTCTGAAAAAGCGTTTTGAAAAAATCTTCCTGGGGCATCAAATTTCCGGTCACTTAAACTTCTACCGCCGCATCGCAACAACCTATTTAAATGCGGCTGTATATCCCATTCACAAACAATTTTATCAGGCTATCGATAAGTCTTTACAATCAAAAGGATTGCACCTGCCCTTGCGTATCCTGAAAGCCGATGGCGGTAACATGAATTTTGAGTCGTCGATCGAGATCCCCGGTCAGACGATTCTTTCCGGGCCGGCAGCCAGTGTCATGGGAGCCGTGGGATTTAGTGCAACAGACGAAGATACACTGGTAATGGACATCGGCGGCACAACAACGGATATGGCGCTCCTGATCAACGGCGCCCCGGTGTTGAATCCGGTGGGCATCGAGTTGGGTGATTACCACACACTGATCCGATCGTTGGACACCGTTTCCATTGGATTGGGCGGTGACAGCGCAGTCACAAAAGATCATAACGGGCTGCAAATCGGACCGGAACGACTGGGATCGGCAATGGCGTACGGCGGCCCCGCGCCGACACCAACCGATGCATTGTTTGTGCTCAATCAAATTGAAGACGGAGATCGTGAAAAATCAGTAGAAGGCTTTGTGCCCATTGCTAAAAAGCTAAACCTATCCGTTGAGGCGCTGGCTGAAAAGGTGTTCGAATTGACGTGTCAAAATATTTGGTCAGCAGCACAAGCATTTATTCAGCGTATAAACAGCAAGCCGGTCTATACCGTCCATGAAATGATGGAAGGCTATAAGGTGCAACCTGCAACAATACTGGTACTGGGTGGTCCGGCCGCCTATTTCGCTGAACCCCTTGAAGAGATGTCCGATTTGAAGGTCCGGGTCGTGCCCAAATGGAAGGTTGCCAATGCAGTCGGTGCGGCTTTGGCCAGAACCACTTGCGAAGTTACATTGTTTGCGGATACGCAGAGTCAGATTGCAACCGCACCCGAGGAGAACTATTTTGAGCGCATAGACAGCACATTTAATCGCAATGATGCGGTCAATTCCGCCTTAGATCTACTCAAGCAAAAAGCGTTCAGACGGGGAGCCAATCCGGATTTTTTGGAAACGGAAATAATTGAAGATATGGAATTCAACATGGTTCGCGGTTTCAACACCATTGGGAAAAACATCCGGGTCAGGGTTCAGGTCAAGCCCGGTCTGATTCAAGGATATGACAATATTCTTCAAAAACTATCTGCGAATTGACCGCCCGGGATTTTAGGGCACCGGCGGGCACCAAATTCCAGGCAAAAGGCGCTCGGTGCAGGGCATACGGAAAAGAAGCGTGTATTTTTAAACGGTAATTGCATGTTAAAAGCAAAATATAAAACCGGGCTGGTATTTTTCCCAGCTTTTGACTGGGCGATAAGCCCAACCCATCCTGAAAGGGAAGAACGCCTGCTATACACACAGGATCAGGTCTTTGAGGAGGGTCTCTTTGATATTGCTGGTATTAGCGAACTCAAACCTGACTTGGTCACATTAAATGATATTCAGCGCGTCCATTTTTGCGTGCCGGACGTATGGCAGGTCACGACCGAATCACATTTTATCAGTGCCGGCGGTGCCAAGACCATCGGGATGGCAGTCATGGACAAACGGATTCAACGCGGCTTTGCGCTGGTGCGACCACCCGGCCATCATGCCATGCGCGTTGTCCACGGAGCACGCGGATTTTGCAATATCAATATCGAAGCCATCATGATTGAATATCTCCGGCAGGCTTACCCGATCGATAAAGTTGCCATTGTGGACACCGATTGCCATCATGGCGACGGGACACAGGATATTTACTGGCACGATCCCAACACCCTTTTCATTTCCATTCATCAGGACGGCCGCACGCTTTACCCGGGCTCTGGATTTATCAATGAATTCGGTGGGCCCAACGCCATCGGGACCACTATCAATATCCCTCTGCCACCGCATACGTCTGAAGACGGATTTTTATATGCCGTCAAGGAGGTGGTGCTGCCGATCCTGCAGGATTTTGAACCCGATATCATCATCAATTCCGCCGGGCAAGACAATCATTATACCGATCCGATTACCAATATGAATTTCTCGGCCCAGGGATACGCCGAACTGACCGCATTGTTAAAACCGGATATCGCTGTTCTGGAAGGCGGTTATTCCATCGAGGGCGCCCTGCCATATGTGAATGTGGGAATTGTTCTGGCCATGGCCGGACTGGACTACAGTTATGTAAAAGAACCAGACTATGACCCCGCTAAAATCCGCCAGAGCCCTGATGTCGGCGAATCCATCCGACAGGTCGGCGATACGATTCTGAGCTATTGGCAGCAGCGAGAAAATATCCAGGAAAAGGTGCAGTCGAAAGGTGAAATTTTCGAGCGTCGGCGCGAGGTTTATTACGATACCGATGGTATTGCGGAAACCCAGACCGAACAGGTTAAAGCCTGCACAGAATGCGGCGGCGCCTGGCAAATCGATTCATCCTCAGATCGGGGGCAACACATCCTGGCCGTTCATATTCCAGTTTCGGCCTGTGAAAGCTGCCGGAATCTGGGACGCCGCTGGTATGACAAGGCTGAAACGCAGCGCTTCGACTTTAAATTCTTGCAGGATCGAAGCACTGATGTCTACCATGTCCAGAGCAAAACATAGCCGATGGAAAAGATACGATTATGGCGAAGCCGTTAATTGAAGATCAGCATTTCAACGAGAAGAAAAATCGCGAGCAAGCGGATCAACCGGCTGCCAGCGAGGATCTGCTGGCGGAAGAATACCGACAAGATGCCGTTCGTTTTCGAACCATTTTCGAAGCCGCACCTCTGGGAATCGTGATTGCCGACCCACAAGGGTACATCCTTGAAGCCAACCAGGCTTTTTTCCAGATGCTGGGGTATCGCCACCAGCAGATTAAAAGCATGACATTTGTCGATATAACCTATCCAGATGACCGTGAGGGAACCATCAAACTGAGCAATGCCGTGCGCGAGGGCCGCATCAGCTCATATCAAACCGAAAAGCGCTATTTAAAAAACGACGGTCAGATTCTGTGGGCGATTGTAAGAGCTTCAGCCGTTAAAGATCAAGATGGAAACATTCATTACTGGCTGGGTATTATGGAAGACATCTCCGAGCGCAAATCCGCCCAGGAAGCCCTGATGGAATCCGAGAGGCGCTATCGCAACATTTTGGGCAGCATCGAAGAGGGTTATTTTGAGGTTGATCTTAAAGGGAATTTCACTTTTTTCAATAATCGGGTGTGCCAGATAATCGGATACGAACGTGATGCCTTGCTGGGCATGAACAACCGTCAATACACATCACCAGAAACCGCCCGCAAAATGTATCAAATATTTAATCGGATTTTTCGCACCGGAGAACCGGCAAAGATAACCAAATATGAAATTATTCGAAAAGATGGCACGAAAAAAATTCTGGAAGTTTCGGCTTCTTTGATGAAGGGCACAGATGATCAACCCGTTGGATTTCGCGGTATTATGCGCGATGTCGCCTCACGTATTCAATCTGAGAAAGAAAAAAAGCGCCTGGAATCTCAAGTGCAGCATGCGCAAAAGATGGAAGCCATCGGTACTCTGGCCGGTGGTATTGCCCATGACTTTAACAACCTGCTGATGGGTTTTCAGGGTAATATTTCGCTGATGAAAATGGACTTGACCGATGAGCATCCGCACCAGGAATTTCTAAAAAACATGGAAAGCTATGTCAAACGCGGCTCCGAACTTACACGTCAAATACTGGGATTCGCGCGTGGCGGCAAATATCAGGTCAAAACAACCAATCTAAACGTACTTATCAACAAAAATGCGGACATGTTTAGCCGGGCGCGAAAAGAAATTACGATTCACAAAAAATTTCAGGAAGACCTCTATACAGTCGATGTGGATCGGGGCCAGATCGAGCAAGTTTTATTGAATCTATTCGTCAATGCCTGGCAGGCAATGCCCGGCGGCGGCAATCTTTATGTAGAAACAGAAAATATTAACCTGCAGGCCAATGACTATGACAAACCGTACGCCATTGATTCCGGCAAGTATGTGCGCATAACGGTTTCAGATAGCGGCATTGGGATGGACAAAAAAATCCAGGAAAGAATATTCGAGCCGTTTTTCACCACCAAGGCATTTGGCCGGGGAACCGGACTGGGTCTGGCGAGCGCCTACGGCATCATCAAAAACCACAACGGCATCATTAATGTCTACAGCGAGAAAGGACACGGCACTACGTTTAAAATCTATCTACCGGCATCGGACAAGCAGGTGATTGCCGAAAAATTCAAATTCGAAGAGGTCCGGGGTGGAACAGAGACGATTTTGCTGGTCGATGACGAGGAAATGGTGGCCGATATCGGCAAGGATCTGCTTGAAAAATTGGGTTACAGGGTCTTGGTTGCCAGCGGCGGCACGGAGGCCATCAAATTGTTTCAACGTCACCGGGACCAGATCGAACTGGTCATCCTGGATATGATTATGCCTGATATGAGCGGTGGTGAAACCTTCAGCCGTATGCGGGCCATTAAGCCCGATGCCAAAATCTTGCTCTCCAGCGGATACAGCCTCGATCGGCGGGCTTCCGCCATCATGAAGCAGGGGTGCAACGGATTCATCCAAAAACCCTTCAACCTAAAGAAAATCTCTCATAAAATCAGAGAAATACTGGACAACTGACCGCGCTGCTTATGATCCCCGCGAAGCGATTGCGTTCTGGCAACGACTGAACCAGAAAGCCGGGCGGCGGCCGCCGAAGCTTTTATCAACCCATCCGATCCCTGCCATTGAGTCGCTAAACGGGTTAACGGAAAAACGAGTAACGGGCTAAACCTTAGGAGGATTTTTTTTCGATTAGCTGCCCCAACGCTTCCAGGTGCGATTTTTCCTCATCGGCCAATTTAAAAAGCACTTGTTGACTGCCGGAATCGGTGCTTTTATCCGTAAAACGCAAATACAAGTCCAGTGCCTGGGTTTCCAGCATCATGGCCAAACCCAGCACATCTGAAACCGTCTGTAGAAAGCGTTGATTTTTCTGCATAAAATCATCGAGCTTGAATCCACCCTCCAAGATGCCAGGTTTAATTTCCGCTTCATAGTCCTCGATAGACTTACCGGGCGGATCGATCTCGGTTAATAGATCAAACAGACGTTGTTTATGATGGCCTTCGATTTCAGCCAGTTTGCCAAAAAGCGCTTTGAGTTCCGCATCTTCAGCGGTTTCAATCAGATTTTGATAAAAGACCCCCAGTCCCATCTCCATTCCATAAGCCAGGGCAATCATCTCAGACGGGGTTTCATCTCCACGCACCAAATCCAGATTAAGCTCCTGTGGACCTTCAGCCGTGCCCCCCTGCCAGGCCTTGATGCCGCCCTTAAGATTGATAATTTCATTGAAATCCAGACCGGATAACAGTTGCGCCGCCGCCAGGCTGCGTCCACCTGACGCTCAGTAAACGAGGACCGGTTTCTCTTTATCCAGCTGACTTAATTGATCTTTTAGGCCCGGCAGCGGAATGAGCTTGGCGCCGGGAATGTGTTCGGCTTCATATTCTCCCGGCTGACGCACATCCAAAAGCGTGTAAGAGCCTTCCGGGTGCTCAGCCATAAACTTTCTGGCTGCTTCGTTATTAATGGATTTTACGGGTGTAAAAAGCTTTTTTAAGCTAACCATCGTTTCCTCCAAAGATTTTATTCTGTTCAAATATGAAAGCGTCACCAGTTCAACAGCGGTGGCGGTTACAGGGGATTATGCGTCCTTTTCAGATGTCTCTCCTGAAACCTGAAATTTTCGCATGAACTTCCGATCGATATAATCTTTGAGCAAAAATATCAACCGGCCTTTCCAGACCCAGTTTCTGCGCCAAAAAATTCCGGTACTGTCGCCCAGATTATATATTAAAAGATAGGAATCTTGTGGCTCAAAGGCTTCCAAATCTGTGCCTTCTAGTGCAGCCAGCAAATTCTTATACAGCACCGGATTTTGCCGTACGGCGTATACCCCCACCTTATCCAGTGGTTGTTGCTCAAAACTGATGCAATCGCCACCGCCAAATATCTCGGAATACGCCACACTTTGCAGAAAAGAATTGACCAGCAGACCGCCATCGCTTCCGGTCGGCAAGCCGGATTTCTTAAAGAGATGCGAGGGCTCGATGCCCCAGGCCAGGAGTGCCAGATCAAAGTGCACCTCACGTTGGCCTTCCAGGATGGCAACGCCATCTTTAAGACGATTGACATGCACACCCTCAATGATTTCGATGTTGCGTGCTGCCAGGGATTGTCTGGCATAGCGCTGCGCTTTGAGCGGCATGGAAGCTAAAAAGTTGCGGCCGCCGCAGATGGTGATGGCTGCCGCTGTCCCGCTTTGCTGTACCAACCGCCAGAGATTCCCGGCAAGCTCCAGAGCAGCAGCACCGCCGCCCACCACAATCAGCTGTGGAGTCCGGTTGCCCATGCCGGCCTGGATGATCTGGCGCACTTTGATCAGATTTTCAATCGGTTTAACGGTAAAAATGGTGTCACCAACAACACTGGTTTCATCTTTAGGCACAGCGCTGCCGGTATTACAGGAAACAACGTCATAGGGCAATTCTGCACCGGATTGAAGAACCAGCCGTTTTTGATCCGCATCGATACGGGTAACCGTATCCTGGATAAAAGCAGCGCCGCGATCTTCAGCCATTTTTTTAACATTAAACCGCACTTCCTGCGGTCGGTAGGTGCCGCCCAGCAGGCCCGGGCCCATTCCGGAATAATAATGATGGGCCGACGGGCCGATTAGGGTGACTCGATGACCGCGCGCGATATAATCGCCCAGATTGAGCATGACGGTCATGTGGGCATGACCGCCGCCAACCAGTACCAGATGTCTTCCCATTTTATCCCCCTCAGTGAACACCGTCTGGGTGGATTTATCATATTTACCAGAAAAAGCCTACTCACAAACAATCGGTTGACGCCGCCCGGGCAATCCAATACAAAAACAGATTATGGAAGATAACCGTCAAAAAAATCTGCAAACAAACCTTCGGCTCAGAGCCCGCATTATTGAAGCCATCCGACAATTTTTTAACAATAACGACTATCTGGAAGTCGAAACCCCTATTCGCATACCGGCGCCGCCACCTGAGATGCATATTGAAGCCGTAGCATCCGGTGACTGGTATTTACAGACCTCTCCCGAGCTTTGCATGAAACGACTAATGGCGGCGGGTTTTCCGCGGATATTTCAAATTTGCAAATGCTTCCGCCAGGCGGAAAGAGGCCATCAGCATCTGCCGGAAATGACGTTGCTGGAATGGTATCGAAGCGACACCCATTATCAGGACCTGATGAATGAATGTGAAGCATTCATCAGGCATGTCGCCTGCCAGACGGGTTCGGGGGACATTTTGGCCTATCAGGGACTTCACATCAAACTGCCCCCCCCCTGGCCCCGAATATCGGTCAACGACGCATTTGAAAAATTCGCATCCAGCTCACTGGAGGCGGCTTTGCAGAATGATCAATTTGACGAAATCATGGTTACCCAGATTCAGCCCCGGCTGGGCCGCAGTCAGCCTGTTTTTTTGGTTGATTACCCGGCTTGTCGCGCTGCGCTGGCAAAATTAAAACCCGAAGATTCCCGCTATGCGGAGCGCTTTGAACTTTACATTGCTGGCGTTGAAATATGCAACGGTTTTAGTGAGCTGACCGACCCGGTGGAGCAAAGAGCGCGTTTTGAATATGAACGCGATCAGCGGCGCAAGGCCGGCAAGCCCGTATATCCGATGCCCGACCGTTTCCTTGCAGCACTAAAGGACCAACCGGAAGCGGCCGGCAATGCGCTGGGGGTCGATCGCCTGATCATGCTTTTCGCCGATGTAAAACAAATAGATGATGTGGTGGCCTTTACACCTGAAGCGCTTTAGCGCGCAACACCTGCTGCACCCCAAGTGTCTTGATGTTGAACCGCATGCCTGATAAGGTTTGAAGGATGCCAGAAACGCCCCATGACATTAAATCGGATTCACAATCGAACGGCAGAACGCTGGGGACCTTTGCCGGTGTTTTTACACCCAGCATTTTGACCATTCTGGGTATCATCCTTTTTCTACGTTTGGGGTTTGTGATTGGACATGCGGGACTGGCTCGGGCCTTAATCATACTAGCGCTGGCCAACGGCATCTCGGTACTGACCACATTTTCTTTATCGGCCATTGCCACCAATCTGAAAGTCAAGGGCGGCGGGGATTATTATCTGATCTCCCGGACGCTGGGGCTGCAATTTGGCGGCGCCATCGGCATCGTCCTTTTTTTGGCCCAATCGGTATCGATTGGATTCTACTGTATCGGTTTTGGTGAAGTTCTCGCCCGGGTTCTGTCCTTGCAGGCCGATTATGCCACCCAGCTAGTGGCCGCCGGAGCGGTGGCTTTTTTATTTGTTTTTGCCTGGTTGGGCGCCGACTGGGCCACACGATTCCAGTATGTCGTCATGGCGATCCTAATCGCAGCTCTTTTATCATTTTTCGTCGGCGGCATCACGAAATGGGACAGCGCGCTGTTGGCCCGCAACTGGGCCGCTCCGGCCGGAGGGTTGAGCTTTTGGGTCATCTTTGCCATCTTTTTCCCGGCTGTTACGGGATTCACCCAGGGCGTCAGTATGTCCGGCGATTTAAAAGATGCCGGCAAAAGCCTACCCCGCGGGACCTTTATGGCTGTCGGGGTGTCGATTGTGGTCTATTTTCTGGCGGCAATTGTTTTTGCCGGCACGCTGCCCGTCAGCACCCTGATGAACGAATATGATGCCATGAAACAGGTGTCCGCCGCTGCATTTTTAATCGGCGCCGGAGTGATTGCCGCCACGCTGTCATCTGCCATGGCGTCCTTTTTGGGCGCGCCCCGCATCTTGCAGTCCTTATCATCCGATCGCATCTTTCCGTTTTTACTGCCGTTTGCCCAGGGGGTTGGCCCGGCCAATAATCCCCGCAGAGGGGTTTACCTGTCTGCAGGCATCGCCTTTGCCACCGTCGGCCTGGGAAAGTTAAACCTTATCGCCCCGGTGGTATCGATGTTTTTTTTAATTTCCTACGGGCTTTTAAATTATGCCACCTTTTTCGAGGCCCGTGCCGGCAGCCCATCGTTTCGCCCCCGTTTCCGCTGGTATGATCAGCGGCTCAGCCTGGTCGGCGCGCTGGCCTGTCTGGTGGTGATGCTGGCAATTGATTGGAAAGCCGGAGTGGTGGCCGGCGCCATTTTATTTGGCATTTTCCAGTACCTGAAGCGCACCAGCGGGCCGGCGCGCTGGGCTGACAGCCGGCGCTCGTATTATCTTCAGCGCGTGCGGGCCAATCTTCTGGCAACCGCCCAGGAGCCCGAGCACCCCCGCGATTGGCGGCCCCAGCTGCTGGTATTCTCCGACGATGCCCATCGCCGTCAACGTCTGCTGCAATTTGTGGAGTGGCTCGAGGGCGACACCGGATTTGCCACGGTGGTCCGCATCCTGGAAGGTGAAGGCGCCAAAATGCTCAAGCTGCGCGAAGAGGCCGAAAAAGAGCTCCGCAAAGACATCGCCGAGAGCAAATCAGAAGCATTTCCCCTTGTTGTGGTGGTGCCTAAAATGATTCAGGGAATTCACACCCTGGTACAGGCCTACGGCATCGGCCCGTTAAAAGTGAATATGGTGTTACTCAACTGGTTTGAGCATGAACCGACGATCAAGCGCGGCATCCGCGAAATCCTGTATGGCCGCCGCATTAAAACCGCCTTTCGCCTGGGCTGCAATATCATTGTTTTAAAATCAAATGATGAAAGCTGGCAAATCCTGGAAAAAATCCCTGCGTCGCAACGCCGCATCGATGTCTGGTGGTGGGATGATGCCAGTAGCCATTTGATGCTGCTGCTGGCCTATCTGACAACGCGTAATAAACAATGGCAGGGGGCCCGCATCCGGGTTCTGGCGCCCGGTTTTGATCACCCGACCGAAGACGCCATGGCGGTTTTTCGCCACAAGCTCGAAAACTTCAGAATCGAGGCCGAACCGGAAATGGTGTTTAATGCCAAAGCCAGCAATGTTATCGGTTATTCACAAGGGTCTTCGCTTGTCTTTTTGCCATTCCGCCTTAAGGGCAACCGGCCCGTGGATCCGTTTGGCCAGCCCGTCGAGCAAATTCTAGCCGATCTGCCATTGACGGCCCTGGTGCTGGCCGCTGATGATATCGAGCTCGAGGCCGAACCGGAAGAAGGGGCAGCAGCTGAATTCGCCACCGCCGCCGATGCCTTGTCTGATGCCGCCAAACGGGCTAAGGAGGCCGAAAAAGATGCGAAAGCATCGGATGCGGCGCTGACGGCTGCCAAAGAAAAACTGGAGCAACAAGTTAAGACGGATGCCGGCGATAGGGCCACAATTGAGGAACTCGAGGCCAACATCAAAACAGCCGAAATAAAGTCTGCCAAAATGGCTCGCCGGTCCGCCAAGGCCACTGCTAAAGCCATCGCTGCCGCAAGAGCGGTTGAAGAATTGGGCGGGCAAACTGAAACTCCTGCAGAAAATGGCGCTAAATCGACGGATCGGGAGCATGACTGACAAAAGGTAAGGGAAAAGTTGGGCGTAAAATCGATGGACAGGGCTTTAACTTATTATAATTGTGTTTCATATGAAATGCTTGACAAAGGGGCTGCTAAACGAATAAAGTCGCAATAATTACCGTATCGGCAGATAAATGCAGCAGACCATAAGAGAAGGAGAATGTATATGGGCAGCTATGTTAAAGCGATATTTTTGCTGATTGTTCTGGTCATACTGGTAACATTTGGTATCAACAACCTTGAATCTATCCGACTGCATTATTATTTTGGCCTGACCAGCATGCCTTTGCCCGTTTACGGTGTTGTTTATGGCGCCTTGCTTATCGGTATTTTTATCGGAATGCTGGTAGGCATTAATTCCCGGTTCAGCCAGCGGAAAAAGATCAAGGAGTTGAAAAGAGAAAATCGCAATTTGCAGGCAAACGCCGCGGAGGAACGCCCGCAAGAAAAATTAGAGGAAAAAACGGCGGATGAGCAGCCCGCCCAAACACCTGAAGATGAATCGAACACGAGCGAAGAAACACAAAGATTCTAAATAACAGCTACCCGCCAGACACCGCAGGACACGAAGGCGACGCCGAAGGTTTTGCGGTTATTTTATTTTTAGAACCACAAGTGTCACATCATCTTCGAATTTCTTGCCTCTGGCAAATCGATACAGCGAATCGATAAAGATATTCAAGATCCCTTTGGCACTCAGCGCTGCATGGGCGCGAATCAGATCATATATTTTTTCTTTTCCATACATGTCGCCGCTGACATTTTCAGACTCCCAGAACCCATCGGTTGCCATGACGATAATCTGCCCTGCCTGAAGACCGTCTTTTTGATTTTCCGCATAGGCCCAGGATTCTTCGACCCCCAAGGGAATGCCCTCACCGCCTAAAGTTTCAAAGGATCGGGTAGCCGGATCATATAAAATGGCCGGATCCTGTCCGGCGCGAACCCACTCCAGCGTTTTTTGCCTTGCATCGATACGCAGGTAAAATAGGGTCATAAAGTTGTTGTATTCAGCAACATCCTTGACCAATTGACGATTGACGTCTGAAATAATCTGACCGAGGGTACCCGGTAATGACACCCGTTGGCGCAAAAATGCCCGGGCGGTGGCCATCAGCAAAGCCGAAGAAATGCCATGCCCGGAGACATCGCCTAAAACCACACTGACCTGACCGCCCTTATCCGTGTCATATTCCAAAAAATCATAGTAATCGCCTCCGGTCTCATCACAGTATATACTCTTGCCGGCAATATCCAGTCCCGGGATTTCGGGATTTTGGGCCGGCAGAAGCTTTTGCTGGACTTTCATGGCCAAATCCATCGATTGATTCAGCCGCAGATGGTCCGCCAGTTTGGGTCCCATCTGATTGAACGCTTGAATGACCAGATCGCGCTCATCACCGGTGTGCAATCCCAGCTTGACCGAAAAATCGCCGTCCGACAGCTTTTTGGCGGCTGTGGCCATTTGCAGCAATGATCGCGTAATCATATATGATCCGACCAATGCACCTCCCGCCAGAAAAAAAATCGTTAAAAGAGTGGCGGCACCGGCAAACAGGATCTGTTCCTTCAAATAGGTAAAGAAGGTTTTGCGGGTTTCTTCCGGCAGGGCCATAATGGTCGATTTAGGCACCATAACGACAAACTGGGTCAGAGAATCGATAGCCGCATAGGCCCAAATGAATTCGTCATTCTGGAAAGGCAATGCCGCATAGCCGGTCTGCCCGACATACAGCTGTTTTAAAACAGAATCAAAGGCGGCTTTATCGGCCGAAGATAGCCATTTAATTCCGCCTGTAGGCGTCCAGGCGCCCAATGCCTCTTGATAATCCTTTTGGGCTAGTATCTGCAGGCCGGGCTCGCGCGTGGTCGGGTTGGCGGCGATGGTGGCGATGAAAGAACGCGCATCGGTCGCCCACAGCGGGGAAAGCGTGCTTTTTTTCAGGGCCTCGACAAATAAAATATCGATGGCGGCAACCCCCCAGAAAGACCCGTCGGGTCGATACAGGCGCTTTGACACCGTGAAGGTCAGAAAGCCGCTGGCGGTGTCGATGGCCGGCAGGCTCCACGTGGGCGTATCTTTCGCATTTTGGAACCAGGGCTGCCAGCGCGCATCAAAACCATCCGCACGGCCGCTATGTCCGGGGTAAGAAACGCATACGCCTGTTTTTAAACAGATATGGACCCATTGCAGGGCGTTGCCAAACTCATGGGAAAGCTTTCTGAAAGCCGGGGTCATGCGACTCAGGATGGCAAGATCCTCGTTTACGTTTTTACCGTCAACGCCTGAGGCCAGTAAAAACACGGGATGATTGAAGCTGACCGGATTATCCAGAAACTGGCCGTCATGGGTTTTGAGCCGGTATTTGTATGACGGCAATAAATCTTTGGGTGCTGTGCGAGGATCTTCAAAATCATTAGCAAAATAAATAGGTACAGAAATTGCGGGTGTTTTCATAAAGGCCAGCTCGGCTTCAGCCGCCAGAACCTGTAAATAAAATTCCATGGCCGCCTGGGTCCGCTGGATGACCTTGGCCGAATTTTCGGCGGTTTGACGCAATTCCATCCCAACAATATGGGTTAGGCGCTGGAGAGCATCCTCTGAAATGGACTGGCCTAAACGAAATGTGCCCCGCTGGCTGACGACCGTCACAACAATCAGTGGCGTTAAGCTGAACACCAGCAAGATAATAAAGAATTTCCAGCGTAACCTGATTTTAAACATACCCATTCCGAGCTGAATGATTGTAATTTTTTACCAACCGCTTATCGGTTTAGGATCGCGAAAATATCCCGGCTTGGCACCGGCTTTAACAACATCTATTCATTATTGTAAACGGACACGATTTTGAAATGCAATCAAAAACTCTGCCAAAAACAAAGGAATGAGCCTAATGGAAATATTGCCAGACTGCAGTCTGTTGTTTGGGCCGATTTGAAAGCGAAAAGAAATTCGCGTATAATAATAAGGATAACCTGTCTCAATGACACATAATCCGTCAATGCGCGGTGCTCACCGTTAGCACCAGCGTTATAATCGTATTCAAATCACAGGCGCTCAGCAGTAATGGAATCAAAGAAGATAGGATTACAATATGCCGTATTGATGTTAATCGGTATTGTTGCCTTCGGTACTTGCGGATATTATTTAGTAGAGCGCATGCCGATTTTCGAAGCCTTTTACATGACCATCATCACCATTTCCACGGTGGGCTATGCCGAAATTGTGCCTCTATCACAAGTGGGTCGCGTTCTTACTGTAATTATCATCATTCTCGGCATCACCGTTGGCGCTTATACCATCGGTTTGCTGGTTCGCGCCTTTATTGAAGGAGAGCTGGCAAAAATAGTGGGGAGAAGAATCGTGCAAAAGCAGATATCCGAGTTAAAGAATCATTTCATCGTCTGTGGCTTCGGCCGCATCGGCCGCATTATTTGCAATGAATTGGCGGCCGATAATATCGACTTTGTGGTCATCGAACAAGACCCTACAATTGTCGAACACATTCAGTCAAAAAATTATCTATTTCTCGAAATGGACGCCACCTCTGAAGAAGCCTTACTAAAAGCCGGCATTATGAAAGCCAAAGGGATTGCCACAGCCCTGCGCTCAGATGCCAATAATGTTTTCATTACACTGACCGCCAAAGGCTTGCGACCCAATATTTATATTCTGGCCCGGGCTTCCCATGAAAACAATGAAGACAAGTTATCACGTGCCGGCGCCAGCCGGGTGGTATCACCGCATCTCATCGGCGGCAGGAGAATGGCACAGGTTCTCAAAAGGCCCACGGTTGTTGATTTTATCGACATTGCCACCATGGGTAGTTCTTTGGGTCTAATGATGGAAGAGGCTATGATCGGTAAAAAATCCGATTTGATCAATAAGAACCTCATCGATAGCAATCTGCGTAAGGATTTTGGGGTGATCATTGTCGCGATCAAAAAAATGGCCGGCAACATGATCTTCAACCCCATGCCTACAGAAACACTTGAAGCCGGG
>JASFIV010000037.1:0-23523 GCA_050122475.1 Desulfobacterales bacterium
ATTCAACCCCAGTCCGAGACCATCCAGCACGCCGGCCGCAATCGCAATCACGTTTTTTACGGCTCCCCCCAATTCCACACCCATAACGTCATCGCTGGTGTAGACCCGGAAGCAATCGGTTGCAAATGCGTGCTGCACGATCGCAGCGGTATTTGAATCCTTGCATGCCACAGTTACGGAGGTCGGCATCTTCCGGGCAACTTCTTTGGCAAAGCTGGGGCCGGAGATGACCGCCGTGAGCTCTTCGCTAACTTCGGGAAGATTTTCTTTAATTACGCCCGACATGGTCAGATGCGTCTTTTGTTCAATCCCTTTCGAAGCCGAAACGATAATGGTCCCGTTGGAAAGATGCCCGCTCATTTTGTTTGTCATCGCCCGCATGAGGTGCGACGGCACGACGATGACGATCAAATTTTTGTCTGAAACAACAGCGGCCAAATCATTGGAAGGCAATATATTGGCTGAAAGCGCATGGCCCGGTAAAAAAAGCT
Organism: Desulfobacterales bacterium; assembly: GCA_050122475.1. Lineage (GTDB taxonomy): Bacteria > Desulfobacterota > Desulfobacteria > Desulfobacterales > JAHEIW01 > JAHEIW01. The sequence goes on from JASFIV010000037.1 coordinate 492, forward strand.
TATTTTCATGAAATTGCTCGATCTGGTCTCTGACATCTGCTTCAAAAACCCATAGGCTGATCTGAAAACCCTTACACGCCAGCAGATCAGCAATGGCCGTACCCCAGCTGCCGGCACCCACCACCGCTATTTTGAATGTCGTCGGATCAATTTCATTTTTTGTTTTCATAAACCCAACCCGGATAAGCTGGAAAAACGGCCCCAAAGGCACCAAGACACAAAGTAAAATAGAATGCCGCCAATATTCAATCTTCAATATAAAATTTTCAATTGTTGAGCGTCTACTCGTCTTCTTTTTCGGCCAGCCTGGCCGCACCGACCACCCGTTCATCGGCGTCCATGCCCATCAGTTTTACGCCCTGGGTATTGCGGCTGATGACTGAAATCGTGTTGATTTGCATCCGGATCACTTTGCCGATGTTGGTCATAAGCATCAAATCATCATCATCGGATACCAGCAATATCCCGACGACCTTACCGTTGCGTTCGGTGGTTTTAATTGAAATAACGCCCTTACCACCTCGTTTTTGAACCGGATATTCATCAATAGAGGTCCGCTTGCCGTATCCGTTTTCAGTCACGGCAAACAATGTTTGTCCATGGCTGAGCACTTCAACGCCCACGATCCGGTCTCCCTTTGCCAAGCGCATCCCCCGCACACCGGTGGCAACACGCCCTGAAGGTCGGACATCGGATTCATGAAATCGAATGGCTTTTCCGCCGTGTGACCCCAAAAAAACATTCAAGGTACCATCAGTGATCCGGGCCGCAATCAACTCATCGCCCTCCAGAATGTTCAAGGCAATGATGCCACCCACCCTCGGCCGACTGAAGGCCATTAGATCCGTCTTTTTGATCAGGCCGTTTTTGGTGGCCATGAGAACATGATATCCCGGTTTGAACTCCGGTACAGCCAGGACGGTGGCCAATTTTTCATCTTTTCCGAAATTTAGCAAATTGACGATCGCCTTACCAAGACTCATGCGCCCGGCCTGGGGGATATCGTATACTTTGCACCAGTAGACTTTGCCCAGGTTGGTGAAAAACATGAAGGTGTGGTGGGTGGACGCGACAAATAAAAGCTCGACGAAATCATCTTCTTTGGTCCCCATGGCGGTTTTGCCCTTCCCACCCCGGCGCTGGCTTCGGTAAAGGGTGATGGGATTGCGCTTGATATAGCCGCGCTTGGTAATGGTGACCACCATGTCTTCCTCGACGATCATATCCTCGATGGTAATTTCTTTGGTCTTTTCAACCAATTCGGTTAAGCGCTGATCGCCGAACTGCTCCTGTATCTCGCTCAGTTCGTCTTTAATGATATTAAGCACCAGGCGCTCACTGGCCAAAATTTCTTTAAATCTGGCGATATCCTTTAGAATATTTTTATAATCCTGTTGAATCTTTTGACGCTCGAGTCCGGTAAGCCGCTGCAACCGCATGTCTAAAATGGCCTGGGCCTGTTTTTCCGAAAGGCTGAACTTCTTGATCAACTGGGATTTCGCTTCTGCCGGTGATTTGGCTGCCCGAATGAGGGCCACCACTTCATCCAGATTGTCCAGCGCAATTTTTAAACCTTCCAAAATGTGCGCCTGATCTTCAGCTTTTTTCAAATCAAAGCGTGTCCGCCGGATGACGATTTCCTTGCGATGCCGGACAAAGTTTTGCAGGATCTCTTTTAAATTCAGCAATTCGGGTCGACCGTTGACAACTGCCAAGAAGATGATGCCGAAACTTGTCTCCAACCGGGTGTGTTTATACAGCTGATTGATGGTCACAGCGGCAATCTGGTCTTTCTTGAGGCCCAGCGCAATGCGCATGCCATCACGATCCGATTCATCCCGAACGTATTGGATTCCACTAATATTCTTATCCCGGATGAGTTCGGCAATCTTTTCGATCAATTTCGCTTTGTTCACCTGATAGGGAAGCTCGGTAATAACGAGGGTTTCCCGGCGGGTGCGCTTGTCTTTTTCAACCAGTATCCTGGCTCTGATCCGAATACTTCCCCGGCCGGTAGCGTACGCTTCCCTTAGGCCCTCGGCGCCATATACAATGCCGCCGGTCGGAAAATCCGGGCCGGGGACAATGGTTGACAGCTGATCGATGGAAATATCGGCATCATCGATAAGGGCTTTAAGGGCATCGATGACTTCAGAAAGGTTGTGGGGCGGAATATTTGTGGCCATGCCGACGGCAATTCCGGCCGAGCCATTCACCAGCAAACTGGGTATTTTGGCCGGCAACACCGTAGGTTCCATTAAAGATTCATCATAATTGGGTGTAAAATTAACGGTCTCTTTGTCCAGATCCGCCAGCATCTCATGAGCCAATCGCATCATCCGGATTTCAGTGTACCGCATGGCTGCCGGCGGATCTCCGTCGATGGAGCCAAAGTTTCCCTGGCCGTCGACCAGCGGGTAACGCATGGAAAAATCCTGTGCCAGGCGTACGATCGTATCATAAACGGCAGCATCACCGTGCGGATGATATTTACCGATGACATCACCGACAATACGGGCCGACTTTTTATATGCTTTATTCCAATCGTTTTTGAGCTCCCGCATGGCAAACAGCACCCGTCGGTGCACCGGTTTCAGCCCATCTCGGACGTCAGGCAAGGCCCGGCCAATGATGACGCTCATGGCGTAATCCAGATAGGATTTTTTCATTTCTTTTTCGATGCTGATTTCAGCATGATGTTCACTATGATACATCTTTACTCCGTGTTGGAAAGTTATTGGTTATTCGTTATAAGTTATTGCGTATTGGGTAATCGCTATTCGTCATTATTTACCGGTTTACCTAAAACCCACTTTATTTAACACCGGTGAATCTCCATAAAATATCGTTTCTAATAACCAATAACAAATAACGAATAACTAAAGGGTTATTTAGACGGCTCAACCATTTGCTGATAACTGGCCAGGTATATTTCAGACAGCGTCAAAAACGCCGTGACCACCAGCGGGCCGTAAATAATTCCCAATATGCCAAATAGCTTCAACCCCCCGATAATCGATAAAAATACAATCAGGGTGTGCATCCGCACTCTTTGCCCTACCAATTTGGGCTTGAAAAAATATTCAATGCCACCTGATAGGATAATGTAAAACACCAGAAAAAATATGCCGGCGGTTACGCGACCCTGCAAAAATAACAGAATCGCAGCCGGTACAAAAACAACCCCAATTCCCAAAATTGGCAAAAAAGCCAGCAGGGCCATGATGACCCCCCACACAAAAGGCGACTTTAAACCAAAGAAGGCAAAGACGATTCCGCCCAGAGTGCCCTGGATCAGTCCACCCAATCCATTGCCCAATAGAATGGCGGTGGCAATATCCTTAAACTTTTGAATCAATATTTGGTCCTGATCCTCCGGCAAGGGGGAAATTTTGACAATAAAGGATATTAGCCGCGGGCTGTCGATGAGCAGGTAGAAAATGATAAGCAGCATAAAAAAGAAATTAACAATAAATTTGAGCACATTGGTGGTAATCGAGCGGGCCTGCTCGTATAAAAAAAGTGCCACAACCCTGCCGACCTCGGCAATTGCCCTGTTAAGCTGCTCACCGGTGATTTCAATTTTAAAGCGCGCCAAAAAGTGATTGATCTTGTCGAAGATATCACTTTTCTCAAGCAACTCCATGATGGGTTTGCTTTGCAGTGCACCTCTGGCCGTTAAATACAACTCCCAGGCTTCATTGGCTAAAATGCCAACCAAAAAAGAAAGCGGCAGAAATAAAACGATAAAGATCAGCACGCAAGTCAGCAACGACGACAGTGTCGAATTCAACCTGCGATTCAATAATTTGTATACCGGCGTAAATAGGGCCGTCACAACGATGGCCAGAATGATGACCGATATGAATGGCCACAGCAGCCAGCCCATCATGACGCAGGATAATGAAAAAACCGCCAGAAAAAACCATAAGATCATATTTGGTGTTCCCTGCGGGTTCACATCTCCTCCCTTTAGTAAGGACACAGTTATCCAGAAAGGCTATTGCCTGTGAATTCGGTTGGCCATTGTAATGGTAATCATCAAGAGAGGGCGCTTGTAAGATTTGAGGACAGGCGCTTTACTTGGCAACAAACCCTCCGGCTACCAACAGCAAAATGATTTCATAAATGAAAACATACATCCAGCTACCCGATAACGCATATACGATACCGCCGCCGATAATCGCCGGAACGGCAAAAAACACTAAAATACCCAATTTGCGGCTAATGTCCATACGTGTTGAACCTCCTTTTTGAATACAAAGCCTTTGCCAGAGGGATTGTAACGTTCAGCGCAGGCCAAATGGTTGCTATTGACAGCCCCATTTTAGCCATTTCACTCATCATAACGCGAGGCGAAAAAGCGCTGTTGCAAGTCCAGGATCTCGGTGATCGAAAAACCGAATATTTTCAAAGGTATTTAAGGCTAAAAATCTAACTAACTATTAGCAATTATTACAAAAAAAGTAAAGAAAAAAATTAATAAAAAGGTTCGGCGTTCAGGGTTCAAAAGTTCAGGGTTTACAAAAAAATATCGATGAAACCCGGACATGACGGGAACATTTGATTTAGCGTTCGACGATCATGGCCATTCCCATTCCCCCACCGATGCACATCGTAAACAAACCCGTATTGTAACCCTGGCGCTGCATGTGGTTCATGCCGGTTACCATCTGACGGGCACCGGTACAGCCGATGGGATGGCCCAGTGAGATGCCGCTGCCCAGCTCATTGGGGCGGTCGTTTTCAATACCCAGTTCGCGCATACACCCGATGGCCTGGGCGGCAAATGCTTCGTTGAGTTCGATCATCTGGATATCCCCCAGGGTCATGCCGGCTGCTTTTAAGACCTTTCTCACTGCCGGAACCGGTCCCAGTCCCATATAAGCCGGGTCCACGCCACCGGCAGCGAAGCTTTTAATTTTGACGATCGGCTCCAGAGATAAGGATTTGGCTTTATCGGCACTCATCAACACGACAGCCGCAGCCGCGTCATTGATGCCTGAGGCATTTCCGGCTGTGACGGTTCCATCTTTTTTAAATGCCGGCCTTAACTTGCCCATTTTCTCCATACTGGTATCCATGGGGCGCTCATCGGAGTCAAATACAATTTCGCCTTTGCGGGTTTGAATGGTGACAGGTGTAATCTCCTGAGCAAAAAGGCCATCATTGATGGCCGAACGTGCACGTGTGTGACTGAGAACACCCAGTTCGTCCTGCTCCTGCCGGCCAATATCATACATCGCCGCAATGGCTTCTGCCGTAACGCCCATGTGATAACCGTAAAAAATTTCCCAGAGGCCGTCAAATACCATCAAATCCAAAACGTCACCAACGCCGGTCAGCTCCATCCGATGTCCCCAGCGCGCCTTGGGCAACGCCATCGGGGCCAGACTCATGTTTTCCTGTCCACCGGCGACAATCACCTCGGCTTGGCCGAGCATTATGGCCGAAGCCCCTAAAGCGATTGCTTTGAGACCTGAACCACAGACTTTGTTGATGGTAAAGGCCGGGGTCTCTTTGGGAATGCCGGCACGGACCATTGCCTGCCGGGCCGTATTCTGTCCCTGGGCCGCCTGCAGGACGTTGCCCATGATGACCTCGTCCACTGTTACGGGTTGGCCGTCGTCAGCCCAGTCATAAGCCTGTTCTTCAAGTTCGATAAGGCCCTGGTCTTTAAGTTTGTCCGGTGCCGCCGTCATCATGCCGTCGTCGGCAACCGGTTTCAGGTTTGCTCGTTGTAAGGCATCCTTCATGACGACCGCGCCCAATTCTGTCACAGGCACATCTTTTAACCCACCCCCAAATGTTCCGATTGCCGTTCTCGCGCCGCTAACAATTACCACCTCTTTCATGTTGAAACCTCCTCAATTATATATAAAGACTTAAATCATTGCACTTTTTTACACAGCGATTTACAAATATCCCGGTCTTTGATAGCTATAGTATTCCCTCTTCGTCCATAGTACAGGCCGATAATGATGATCGGATCAAAGCAGAAGTCTATACCATGGTTAACCAGCGAAGGTCAACGAGGATCCGATGTGCCTAATCCTTTTTTCATATCAGACACACCCGGTTTTCCGCCTGATTCTGGCGGCCAACCGGGATGAATTTTACGACCGGCCCACGAGCGCACTGGCCTACTGGTCGGACCATCCCGACGTACTAGCCGGACGGGATTTAAAAGGCAACGGCACCTGGCTGGGCGTTAGCCTCAGCGGAAGGATCGCGGCCATAACCAACTACAGAGATCCAGCCGCTCTCATACCAAATGCGCCTTCACGCGGTATCCTGATTCGAGATTATCTGGTCGGCAATTCATCTCCGCAGGATTACCTTGATGCGGTCAGCAAAATCGGGCAACGCTACAATGGGTTTAATTTAATCGCCGGTGATAGCGGTGGGCTGTACTACTACTCGAATCGATCGTCCGGCGTACAGCAATTGGGGCCCGGAATTTACGGGATCAGCAACCACTTGATCGACACTGCCTGGCCGAAGATTCAAAGGGGAAAAGCATTGCTGACAGACCAGCTCAATGGGTGCCAGAAAATAAATGCCGAAAAAATTTTGGGCATTCTTGAAGATCGATGGCAACCGGCAGACGCGGAATTGCCTGAGACCGGCGTCGGCTTGGAATGGGAACAAATTCTGGCGCCAATGTTCATCATCAGTCCGGAATACGGCACCCGATCTTCCTCGGTTGTCTTGATTCAACAATCTGGCGAGATAACCTTCTGGGAGCGCACGTTTGTCAAAACAGATAAAGGCATAAAAACCGACGAAACCCGCAAATATAAACTCAAGTGATGCATAAATAACCACGAAGGGCACGAAGGACACAAAGAGACAAAAGTAAAATGAGGCGTTTTCTCTTCGCGTTCTTCGTGTTCTTCGTGGTGAGAAAGGGATCGGGTGTATTCAACCGATCCCTTCCAGCTGGTAGCGTCAAGGAATTTTATCCTTTGACTCCTGAAGCATCCTCCGCCAGCGATCGAGTCTATCTTTGATTGTCTTCTCAAATCCTCTGTCGGTCGGAAAGTAGAAACGCTGTCCTTTGAGCTTATCCGGCAGGTAGGCCTGCTCAACTACCGCATCTTTATAATTGTGAGCGTATTTATAGCCCTTGGCGTAGCCCAGATCCTTCATCAATCGGGTGGGGGCGTTACGGATATGAAGCGGTACCGGCAGGGAGCCCGTTTTTTTGGCCACAGCGCTGGCCTTGCCGAATGCGGCATAAGTGCTATTGCTTTTGGGTGCCGTCGCCAGATAGACAGCCGCCTGGGCCAGTGCCAGCTCGCCTTCCGGATGCCCTAAAAATCTGAAAGCCTCCATAGCATTCATTGCGATACCGAGTGCCTGGGGATCGGCATTGCCGATATCTTCTGAGGCAAAGCGCACCATGCGGCGGGCAATGTATAACGGATCTTCACCAGCGGCCAGCATGCGAGCCAGCCAATAGAGCGCCGCATCAGGATCGCTGCCCCTTAAGCTTTTGTGAAGGGCGGAGATGATATTGTAGTGCTCCTCGCCGGCCTTATCATAAACAAGGGCCTTTTGCTGGATAGCAGCTTCTACATCTTTTAGTGTGATGGGCTCGGCTGTTGCCACACTTTTGGATTTCTTTTCAGACATTACCAGCGAAGCGGCGACTTCCAGGCTGTTTAAGGCCACCCGCCCGTCCCCATCGGCGATCCGAATGATATGATCACGTGCTTCGGCGGCCAACTCGAGTTGAAATTCTCCCAATCCTCTTTGGGCGTCGTGGAGAGCCAGATCAATGATGGCGCTGAGGTCTTCTTCGGCAAGTTGATCCAGGGTGATCACCCGACAGCGGGACAACAATGGTGCAATCACTTCGAATGAGGGATTTTCGGTGGTGGCGCCGATCAATGTAATCAAGCCGCTTTCCACATGGTGCAAAAAGGCATCCTGCTGGGCTTTATTGAAGCGATGGATTTCATCGACAAATAGAATCGTGCGTTTGCGGTACATTTTCTGCTGGTTGCGCGCTTCTTCAATCACCGCGCGAATTTCTTTGACACCGGAAAGGACTGCTGAAAAGTGAACAAAATGAGAGCGAGTTTCGCCGGCGATAATCCTGGCCAGCGTCGTTTTGCCGCAACCCGGCGGCCCCCATAGAATCATTGAAAAAACGCGATCCGTTTCAATGGCATGCCGAATCAGTGATCCATCACCCACCGCCTGGTGCTGTCCGACAAACTCATCAACGTTACGCGGCCGCATGCGCTCTGCCAGCGGCATCGTCGCCGCCGCCGCTTTTTGAGCGTGGTAATCAAAGATGTCCATGGCAAAATACCTTCAGGTATTTTTGTTATTGGTTATTCGTTATTTGTTATTAGATGGCAAGCTCGTGGATTATTTCTTCTTTCGTCTTTTTTTTGTGCGTTGTTCACGTGGTCGGAACAGGATACGGATAGGCGTTTTATCCAACCCGGCCTGCTCACGGATTTGATTGATTAAAAACCGTTTATAGGAAAAATGAACGGCCTTGGGATGATTGACAAAACAGACCACTGTCGGGGGCCGGCTGCTGACCTGGGTTGCATAATAAAATTTGATCGGTTTGCCACGATGCAACGGCGGCGGGTTTTTCGTCGTGGCTGATTCCAAAATCCGGTTCAACTGCCCGGTTCCAATTCGCCTGACATACTGAGCATAAACATCATCAACCAGCTTAAAAATTTTGGTCACCCGCTGTCCGGTCAGAGCGGAAATAGTCATGGCCGGTGCAAAGCCCAAAAATTTGGCGCGCATTTTTAATTCCGCCAGGTATTCTTTGGCGGTATGGGTATCCTTTTGCACAAGATCCCATTTGTTCATTAAAAAAACACAACCGCAGCCGCGTTCATAGGCATATCCGGCAATGCTGATATCCTGCTCGGCAATCCCCTCAGCGGTATCCAAAACAATCAAGGCCACATCACAACGATCTAGACTGCGCAATGCTTTGATAATTGAAAATTTTTCAATTTTACGGGTGACTTTACCCTTGCGACGGATGCCGGCCGTATCAATCAGCAGGTAGGTTTTGCCGGCCACCTGGCAGATCGTATCAATGGCATCCCGGGTTGTACCCGGCCGCTCACTGACCAGCAGCCGTTCCTGGCCCAAAATCCGGTTGATCAGAGAAGATTTACCGACATTCGGACGACCCACCACCGCCAGACCGATGGTACCTTCTGCTGCATGAAGGTCGGAAGGTTTGACAATTGAAGCAAATCCATCGACCAGGGCATCTAAAAAATCACCCATCCCATAACGATGCTCAGCCGATATGGGATACAGGGGCTCAATACCTAGACTGTAAAATTCAGATACATGCGATTCCCGTTCGGCACCGTCGATTTTATTAACCGCATAAAAAACCGGTTTGGGGGTGACGCGCAGCAGTTCGATGATATCCCGGTCAAAAGGCGAAATTCCTTCTTTGCCGTCCAGCAGCAAAACAATGGCATCGGCATCCTCAAGGGCCTGGTGGACCTGGAATCGAATTTCATCCGCAAATTCATGGCCCTCGGTAAATCCACCGGTATCCACCAGGGTAAAAGCAATATCGTTCCAGACGGCATCCCCGTAGTGCCGGTCACGGGTAACACCCGGAAAATCATCGACCAGGGCATCCTGGGTACGCGTGACCCGATTGAATAATGTGGATTTGCCGACATTGGGCCGACCGACAATGGCAACAATGGGTTTCATGATAAATTTTTTCCGAACAAAATTTATATATCCGATTAAATTTTCACAACATAATGCTAATGGATTACATTTATGGGTTATTGCGCTAAAATGCAAGATTTTACACAGCCCATTATGCAGTAGTATATATGATTAAGGGGATGTTAATGAAAAGATGCACAGATGAGCGTTTCGGCTCCTTAGATGAGGGGTTTGGAGATGGGTATCACTGGTTGATATGTTTATAAATGCTCATAGCTGTAAGGAAGAAGGATTCAAAGTCGTTTGGTTTAACGGTCTTTCCCTGCCGATAGATGAGTATCCATTGATCCATGGACTCTATAATCCAGCCCGGATTTTGACTCAGCATATCAAGCAGCGACGGGGATATAAAATTTTTGATATTTTCCGTCTGATCGTTACAGAAAACTCTGTAATTCTTATAAAAACCTGGATGAAAGCAAACATCAACTTCTTGGCATCCGAGCTGCCAATTGGCCAGCTTTTGCGTCAGTTTCCGCATTGCCGCAACGGTCAGCCGTTCTCTTTTTCGACTCTCAATAATAATATGCGGCCATTTCATGTTATCTGTCTTAAACACCGCAACTGTCTGACTAACCGTCTGGTCCCAACTGATGGTGTATTGATAATCGAAAATCCACATCGCCGGGTTCCCACGAGTAAAAGCATTTTCCATCTTGCCCGCTGTCTGGAGGCTAAATAGACGCAAAGGGGCAAATTTTTCTTTTGGTGTAATATCTGCTTTGACAGCAACCGTAAATCCATGGCTCATGGCCTGCTGTGTTAAATTTTTTAATCGTCTTCTTTTACGGGGAACATGCCACAAGCACAAATACACCCCAGATCCGATAACACTTGACAGGATGGCGATTAAAAAAAACGGTTCCATTTAGACTCCTCTAATCTCAGATCAATACCTGCCCGCCTTGGTGGCTAGGGGCGGTTTTGGCAGCAATCCCTATAGACGCTTTAGGTCGAAAAACCGCCTCGACGACATTGCGTACGTAGCGCTCGTCGGATATGCCGTCAGTGGCCTCCTGTGGAAAGGCCACCAGGGTTTCAAAATAGGCCCTGAGTTCGCGGAAAAGCGCAATCCGCGCCTGCGGATCGAGCGTGTCTCGCCGCATAATGGACTGAACGGCAATCTGGGCCTCTGAAGGCGTAACGTGTTGCCGCAGGCGCGCTTCCAGGTGGGGATAATCATGAAAAGAATTGTACTTGCCCTCCAGCAACTGGTTCAAATCCGGTTCGGCAATCTGTGGATTCCAGGTGACAATCGTATTGGCTGCAACATCACCCAAACGTTGCGCGCGCTGTTTCAACAGGCACACCAGACCACCAACCAGATACAATGCGGGCAGACTGTCAACAAACCTGAGCAAATTGCGAATCACCACCTGGCTGAATTGCAACCGCAGTCCCTGGGCATCCAGCACTCTGAGGCGCAAGAGCTTTTTGCCCACTGTTTGACCCTGCCAGTACCACTCGGTTAAAATGCCGTATCCAATTGAAATGACAAAAAAACCGATAATATTGGCAGCACCTGCAAGATCACGGCTGAGAATGCCCAAAACGGCAAAAACGACATTGATAATCGACATCATCGCTATAATGGTCGCCAGATCAATCGACCAGGCCAGAAAGCGCGTTATTGGCCCTGCTAGGCGAAGCGAAAATTCGACACCTTCCGGCGTTTTGATGATAAGCGTGTTAATTCTATCCGTCATTGGTGTTTGGTTTTTTGTGTTTGCTGTTTGGTTGTTATAAAAAGCTTTTTTTAAAATGACTAAAGTGAACTAAAATGCCTAAAATTATGTTGTCGCTGTGCTCCATATTTCATTGAAATTGTTATGATTCCATAATTTTAGTCGCTTTAGTTCACTTTTAACTTTAAGCATTTTTACTTACCCTCTTTCTACCGGCTTTGCCTAGAAACAACGCCAGGATCAGCAGTTCGATGCACCCGAAAGCAATTTTGAAGCTATAGGGCAAAACCGGCTCGTGGTATTGAGAAAAAAAAGCCTCAATGATCCCCGCCCAGACCAGCATCAGCGCCACGCCGCAGATGAGTGTCACCAGGTCATTTGATATGTTCCGCAGCCGTGCGCGCAACGCAATCGGCTTGCCCCATCCGATGAGCGCGCCGGCTAAAACGATGCCGGCCTGACCGGCCAGTAAAATTGCCGGGATTTCAATCGCACCATGCGGCAGCAACCAGCCGAGCAGAAACGTCGACTCGCCTGCCAACACGTAATCAACCGCCACGGCCCCTAAGATAACACCATTATAAAATAACATGATCAAAGTGCCGATCCCCCAGGTCATTCCCAGTGCGAGGGTAAAAATGGCCACTTTGGTATTGTGCGTCATTAAATAAGATGAAAAATAGCTCTTGGCCCCCTTGAGTCGATCGTTATCGGCGCTTTCTTCTGTTTTGACGCGGTCAGAAGGGTCACCCTGAAGATGCGAAAACGGCAGTAGGATCTGTTTTGTGCTCGCATCCACGATGATGGTAAATCCGCCAAAAGCCGCACCGACCAACAGGACAATTAAACTGATGGTGAATGCCCGCAGGTGTTTGCGAAATGTTTGCGGAAAGGTATTGAAAAACCAGTGCAAAGGCCTTAAGCGATGCGGTTTTTCCCGTGTTTCATGGATCTCTCCAAAGGCCCGGCCGACCAGCGATTCAAGATATTCGCGCGTGTTCGGCTCAGCGGAAAAAGTCGAGATTTTGGCCAGATCGGCCGAAGCACGCTGATACAGATAGTGGAAACGTTCGAGTGCCCCGAGTTTTAATTTTTCGCCCGGCTTTCGTTCCAGCCGATTGAGCACCCGTTCCAGCTCCGTCCAATAAAGCCGCTCTTCGGTGATAAATTTTTGTAAATCGATTATCATATTAGAAAAATGAGCTAAAATTTAAATGCCTAATTGTTTAAATCCTCTCGCAAAGACGCAAAGGCGCAAAGCGTTTTTATTCAATACGAAATCTTTGCGAGCTTGGCGGTTTTGCGTGAGTATAATTATAATGATCGAAATCCTTTCAAAACTTTAGATTATTTATTAAAGAACCTGTCTTCTTTTTAATGACAAATACTGCCCCACTAAATCCGTACACAGGTTTTCATTTTCCAGCATCGCAAATCCGACGCCACGTTTTTGTAAGACCTTTTGCGTTTCCTGCAGCCGCCGCCAGAGCATGTGTCCGCCCAGATCGGTGTAGATATCATTAACCGACGAGACCGATTCGGACGAAAAGAGCGGTCTGGCGATCAACGGTTTGATCATGTTGACCAGGACCACATGATGCCGGGCAATCAGATCGATGTGGCGCGTAAATCCGTCCGCCAGCACCGGATCATCTAAATGGGTTAGAAAAACCATTAGGGCCCGCCTACGGATGTGGGTGCCGATAAAGGTAAACAACTCTGCAAAATCAGGAGAGACATTTTGGGGCTGCAACATATAGAGCACATCCCGGCAAACATTGAAATGCGCTTTGCCCATTTTGGCTTTCAAAAAGGTTCGAACTTTATCGTCAAAGGTCAGAAGACCAAACAAATCGCCCTGCCGTTCAGCAGCCAGCGCCATGATCAGAGCGGCAGTTATAAAGCGCTGTAAAATCGGCGTTGTTTCGTCAGTCGGATTGCCGTCGCCACCGATGCCCGCTGGTTTGCCCGTTGTCGAAGCGCGGGCACTTAATCGCGATGCGTCAATGATCACATAGATTTGCTGGGTTCTTTCAATCTGATAAACTTTTGTAATCGGTAGCCCACGTTTGGCGGTTGTCTTCCAGTGAATATCTTCAAAGCTGTCACCGGGCAGGTATTCTCTGAGTTGTTCAAAATCCCTGCCCTTTCCAACCTGCCGCTGGGCATGGATACCCAGGCCCCGGTTTAAAAACAACCCGCTCAAATTTTTATGTTCATCAAACAAGCTGGGATAGACCCGAATTTCCATTCGGGCCGCTGTCGCCGATCGGACGGACCACAACCCCCATGGCGAAGCCACTTCCAGGTAGCAACAATCAATCAGATAGCGCCCCTGCTTTAGTCCCGTTAGCGACCAGACGACCCTAGCGGTTTGAGTATCCGGCGGTAATTCGACGGCCAGCTCAATGGTTGGTGTTTCGATTTGTTCCGGAAAAGCCAGACCCAGTCGCATGCGGCTGACCTTCTGGTTCTCATTTTTTATTTGGACATCAAAACTGCCCGGCCGGCCCCTTGAAAGTCGAACAACTTCGGGCAACATCACATAAATTCCCTGCAGACGCCCCCGCGAACGAAATGCGTCCGCAATCGCGCCCGCCAGAAGACCAACTGCCAGCAATATAACCGGTATCGTCAGCGGAACCACGACGGCGATCAGCAATGTACCGGGCAACAAAACAAACCCGATCAAAAGCAGAAGCCGGTATGTAGGTACTAATTTCATAAACTCAATTTTAAGATAGATTACCTTTTTATCTGTACACAACGAAATCAAATTTTTCATCAAGGTTTCAGGTGTCAGTGTTCAGGTGTCAGGATTACGAACCTGATGAAAATCAGCAAATTCCGCAAGGCCTCTTCTCTCTGAAACCTGAAACCTGGCACCTGAAACCCGGTTATGCCAGAAACCAGAGGCCAGCGGCAAGCAGCCAGCAACGCGCAGCAGCGCTGTTGCTATCGCGGCACCGCAATTCCTTTTAATATATTCTCAATAACCTCTTTGACCGTTAACCCTTCGATTTCATATTCGGGGCGTAAAATCAGACGATGTTCCATGACCGGACAGGCCATCTGTTTGATATCATCGGGTGTCACAAAATCCCGGCCGCTAATGGCTGCAAACGCCCGACTCGAAATTAAGAGCGCCTGGGTGGCCCGCGGACCTGCACCAACCAGTATGCTTTGATGGTCGCGCGACTTGCGCACAATATCGACAACATAGGCAACCAGGTCTTCTTTCACCAGAATTCCCGCCATTGCCGCCCGCAGTTTGGTAATAAGTTCTTCGGTGATAATTTGCTGCACCGCTCCACTGGCCAGGGTGTCTTCAGGTGCATCTTTTCCCAGCATCCGTTGGGCCAGGGTGAGTTCTTCGGTTTTGCCCGGCGGATCCATGTTAATCTTGAGCATGAACCGATCTTTTTGTGCTTCCGGCAACGGATAGGTGCCTTCATATTCAATCGGATTCTGGGTGGCGAATACCGTAAAATTGGGAGATAACCGGTGCGTATCACGATCGATGGTCACGGTGCGCTCCTGCATGGCCTGCAGCAACGCAGACTGGGTTTTAGCGGGTGCCCGGTTAATTTCATCGGCCAGCAGAAAGGTGCAAAAAACAGGGCCTTTGACCAGTGAAAATTCATTGTTCTGCAAATTAAATACATGTGTTCCGGTGATATCGGTCGGCATGAGGTCCGGTGTGAATTGGATACGCGCAAAATCACAGCGCATCACGTGAGCAAGGGTTCTGACCAGCAGTGTTTTTGCTATGCCGGGCACGCCTTCGATCAGCGCATGGGTGCCGGTAAAAATGGCAATCAATGCCAGATTAACCACATGGTCATAACCGATGATCACCTTGGCCACTTCCTGTTTGGTTCGCAACAGAGCCTTTTTCAAAATTTCGGTATTCTCATTCATTGTGTCTTCCTTTTGAAATTATTTTGCACATCCGCCGGTAGCCGCTGACCGGATCGCTGGATTGCGCAGCATAGGCTTTTATTTTCTCAAAAACCGTTTTTGTTGGATCGCTATTGCCGCTTGCATAGTGCTGATTGCGCTGAAAGGTACGCCGCCATTCACGGGCGCAAATCTGCAATATCTGCCGTTTAGGAATATTACGGCGCAATAGGCTGACCAAGCCCTGGGTCGAATCCCGTTTGGCATAAACGTCCCGCTCAGACCGGTCGTAACCGTTTTTGGGGGGCGGCACGAAATAAACTGAATTTTTCCAGACAAACAAAATCGCCAAAACAGCAAGGGCAAAAATAAACCACTGGAAGCGATACTTTTTAATCAAACTCAGCACACCGGGTTGCTTGCGGATACCCAGATGGGTCTCATCAAAAACGATCTGGCTGTTTTGCCCGACCGTCCAGACCAGTAGCTGCGGAAGACGCTCGGATCGCAGTGCTTCGTTACTCATGTAAAAAGTGTCTGTCGAGAGCACCAGGCTGCCACTCCCATAAGATCTTTCTACGATGACCGGCCGGCCTTCAGCGGTATAAATGACGCGCCAGCTGCTGTCCAACTCATCAAAATACAGGGCCGAATGCCAGGAGATCGTTTGCGGAAGCCCTTTTAAATCGACCAGTGGCGGTATGTAGCTTTTTTTAACGGCTTCGGTCGCCGGCTTTTCGGTAAAGGCCAATACCAGGCCCCATAGTTCCGTCAACGCAACGCACTGGTTGTCATTTTCCGAAATGGGCGGTCCGGCAGGATGTTCGGACGGCTCGATCCCCTTGTCGGCGGAGGTTTCATCTTCATCGGAATCCTCCGGGGATTCGGTGTCGGGATCATCTGAATCGTCGGCAAGGGGCAGGCTGCATGTTGACATTTGCCAGGTTGCCGGTTTCTTCTCAACCGGCAAAAAGGACAACACCAGTCGACCGCCACTGGCGGTCAGGCGATCGATGGTTTCAACCCATTTTGCCGCCACGGATTCTGCATCAAAGACCGGTGTTCCGATATGAAAAAAGGTGGTGGCTTCCTTAAACTCCAGGTGATCCAGTTGCCGGTAATTGCGCTGAACCGAGGTGTTTCGCAAATTTTCAAGACCGCGGTAGAATGCCCGGCTTCCGAGCGGATCACTGCGTAACGTTGAATAGGCCGGATATACGTCCCCGGCTTCAAAGCGCAGCAGAAACAGCTGAATAACCCCGAGCGCAAAGCCCAAGATGATCATTACAAAAACAACAGCACGTATGGCGTTAGCTTTGGGCAAGGGTTAACATCCTTTTCTGAAGAGCGGCAAAATCATCCAGTTGGGGCTGCTTGATGGTATACAACCCGTACCAGACGCGTTCGAAAACTTCTCTGCTGGTTGTAAAATCCGTCAACAGTTTTGTCTTCTGGTGCGCCCTGCGGCGCAGCTCTATTTCATATTCACGATTGGATTTAAACTTTTCAATTGTTATTAAACCATTCTCGGCCAGGCCGGCCAGCGTTGCCAGATAAAATGCCCGCAGGGCCAATCGCAGCTTCCCCTCACCGGCCAATTCGGCTGCCAGGTCCAGCCAGCGATTCAGCGGCAGGTCGGTTGCAGTGGTGTCTTCATCTTCCAGATCGGGGACGGATTCTACGGGTGTGGCTACGATCTGGCCTTTGTTGATCTGACGTCGGCTCCATGAGCGCCACAGTATATAGGCCAGGACAACGAACAGGCCGATCAGCAATGCGATAACGGCAACCCGCACAGAGGACATCCAATCCGCATCCGATGACACTTTTTGGCGCTCACCGGTCGGTAGCAGCTCCAGCAGCCAATCCATGAATTGATCAATCCAGTCAAAGACCGTTTTGATCCCATCTCTGAGTTTGTCGATAATCCAGGCCACAACAGAAGCAATCGGCCCTTTGGGCTCTGTTTGATCTTCCGCGGGCATTTCTCTGGGCATTCGCCAGGAAAATTCCCGTTGTTGCAGCACGTCATCTATCGAACGATCCAGTTCATCCGGAGCGATAATCTGCGCCCGCTGTGCCACTGTGGGCGCTGAACTGCCGGCCAACAATGCGAATACGACCAAACCGATCACTGCCGCTGTGCGCACCGCCACCAGCCCCTTTAACCCTATTTTTAGATCATCACCGGAATGAATGGCCGACCCATAGAAGCATCGCAGGGCGTAAACTGTTCTGACCAGCGGGTTCATGCACAAATAGGAAATGCCGATCGTTGCCACCCAGAAAGTGGTATTGATCACGTGAAATCCGCTGAGCGTAAACACGGATTCAATCCCGAGATATTTCTTAACCAGATGCGGCAAAATATAAATAGCACCGGCAACATTTAGAAAAACCACGAGGCCAAAAATAAAAAAAATAGACATCAAGATATGATTCTGACGTGGCCATAGTCTGGCTTGAGACCACGCCTTTTGACATATCATTTTTACATTTCCATTATCGTTTGCTGCTTCAACAGTGACGTTTTGATAAAATGCATAGCACCATCCAAACGGCAAAGCGATGACAGCCGCCAGCGGCAAAATAAAAAAAACTGTGGCATGAATCAATGCTTGCGTTGTTACCAGTGACAGTACGCGGTGATAGGACCATCGGGGTGGTGTTTCGCCGCTCAATGTCATTCTTACGCGAGCGGCAAAGACAACATGCCAGCATTTCATCCATATGTAGAGCAATGCCAGGCCCAGCGAGGCCACTGCGTGATAGCGCTGGGCATCGGCACTGCGGCTCATATCCGCCCAGAAATAAAACAACGCCAGCACAAAAGGCAGCGTTCCGATGGCGTAAGTAGACAGGAGTGACAGGGGCGCCTTGCGCAAGATATGCACGGCTTCTTCCAGCAGCAGAATCGCACTTCGGCGGTGTTCTTTTATTTTGGGGCTCATGGTCAGTTCCACCACCCCTTTTCCCATAATGTGCCTTCATGAAACGCCGATGGAAGCGACAGCAAAATCTGCCCCAGGTAGTAAAAAAACACCCATAGCAACGCTGTACCCAGCAGGAAATGCATCACTCGCATCAAGCCGCCAAACCCGCTCCGATCCGAGCGGTCCGTTTCAGCATCGGCACTCAAGCATGCAGCACAAAGCACTTTATCCTCATGCTCGGTCACGCATTCGCGGCAGAAATAGCGCTGGCACTGTGGACAGCGCGCGACCGCCTCCCGCAGCAGATGATTGAAGCAGCGTTGATGCAGTAAATCTTCCATCAGGATATCCTTTTGGGTGCCGCAACGGAATCCGGTTTGGCCCCAAACCGTTCAGCTGGATGTTGGGTTCGTCGAAAATGTCTTAACAGGTAAAGTCCCGGTATGCCGATTGCTACTGCAGCGCTGAGCGCAATGATGTTAAGGGTCATCATCAGGGTGCTGTCCCAGGGTGTGGTATTGGAAACCAGTTTGATCATCTCCCACTGGTTCTGGACCATTTTCGGGTTTTTGAAAGCCAGACCCATGCTGATGATATAGCTGCTGATAAACGAGAAGCAAACATATGCCAGCGCTGCCCAGGTCATGGTGCGCACCGGGTGCTGCAAATTACTTTCATGCTGTTTGACCAATGCCACCACCACGCAGATTCCCATCATCAACATCACGGCACCTCCCAGAAACGTCAGGCCCACGTGACTTAAAACAAAGCCGACTGCCACAATCAGGCCATTGAAACTCAACAATGCAAATAGCATCAGATGCACGCGCCCGCTTTCATGTTTTCGGGCTTTGGGTGCCCTTTGGACCAGGCGTGTCGGTGGTCTTTTTTTTTGGGCGTTGGATAGCTCAGCTCTCTGCTGGATGAGGGTTTCTGAAGAGAGCTGTCCCTGATAGCGTTCGATGATTGGTTTGAGTTGATTCATGACTGCCTGCGATGTTTTGATACGATTCAGGGAGTGCAATTTTTCGGTCTGAACAGCCGTCAATAGATGGGTTTCACATGTGGGGCCCTTGATAACGTTGATGATTAAGATGCACATAATCACAATCGCAATGATGGCATTGAATGTCACCCAGCCGCTCGTGGTGGTTGCCGCAAGTAAACCGAAAAGGCCGGCCAGAGCGCCCGTTACGAAATTTTGAATTTTTCCAATGTCGGTCTTGCGCGTGATAATCGCTTGAATATCGTTAAAGTAATATCGCTTATAGTCTTCCGTACCCCAGCGGGCATAAATCTGCAGCAAGTGGTCTCTGCCCCTCCACAGGGTGTGCTGCCCCATGATGAAGCCCTTTTTCTTGCCGGGCAGTCGCCGGTATGTCGGTGGTGGTGGTACAGCCATAATGCGTTTATTTCATATCTCTGTATACAATGTTATAATCGTTTTCCGAAAAAACCTCTTTGTAACCATGAAATCACGAAATAAAGAAAGCACGAAATTTTTCTTTTTCGTGGTTCCGTCCTTTCGCGCTTTCGTGGTTGATTCTTCTATCTCCTGTTCAAGAGTAAACCGACTTTCAGGAAGTCATCAGCCCCCCGATAAAAAATATCCATCCCACAATTTGTAATCCGGCAATTAAAAATGCCAGCACAAAGCGAATTTTACTCCGGGGTATGATACTGCCGGGTGCCTTCCAGTATCGGATAACCATGTAAAGAACAATCGGAGCAGAGAGGATGGTCGGCCATATAAATAGCGAGGAAATCAGCGCGATCGATAACGCTATTGTGTCATAACATATCCGATGGTTTTCCAGGTTTTTAATCTTGCGTTTGGTCTTGCCTTTCTCCAAACAAGCCGGGCAAAGATGTCGATCGTTGAAATCAACATCACATAGCGCACATAAAAATCGGCCGCAGGCCGAACAGGCGACCGCCGCTTTTTTAGCTGGATGATAAAAACAACTGGCTTCCTGTTCACCCTGTAAGGGTGCACCGCTGCTTCCGGACGGCAGCTTGCGAAAAAGAGCCGGATAAACATCAGCACGAATGGGTTCGTTACAGGCGGTACACGGAGCCAGCTCAAAAGTGTTGAGCACCTGTGTGTTGAGCGGTGTTTTGCAACGGGTACAGGAAATCACGGTTCGTTCCTTCAAGTGCTATTTATTTCAATAAAGTTATTTCAGACTTTGGAATTCGAGGCATTTTCAATTGGAGTAATGGAGCGAATAAAATTTCGGAATTCGGATTGCGGATTGCAGATTTGTGACACTCCGGGTGTATAATATCTTAATCCGCAATCTGAATTCTGAAATCCGCAATTGTTTTTAATCCATAACTCCATTACTCCAAAGCGGGATTATATTTCTCCTGACTTGATCACTCGCGTGTCACAGATGCGGTCGTGCAAGGCGCGTTTTTGATCGTCAAATCCGGCCATGATATAGCCGATGCCAAGAATCAGCCCGCTGATGAATTTCGCAAAATGCCGGCCAACTGCTCTGCCAAAGCTCACTTTTCCGCCATCGGCCATGACCACTTTTATTTTACAAGCCATTTTACCCGGTGTGGCAGCATATTTACCCACAAACCAGGTTTCATAGGCCGCCGGGATGACAAAATTGAGAACCGTAGAAATAAGCTGGAAGCTAACAAATACACCGGGATTATCCATCGAAAAAACGCCCATTAAGGTCATCGGAAGATAAATAATCATGCTGGCAATGCCTAAAATGATATAATCAATGAACCAGGCGCCGAAACGCAGCCAAAAACCGGCATAGTCCATGTCTCCGGCAACGGCGACACCTTCCTTGATTTTTTGAACCATAATCGGTTTGCAGCCGGCGCACACCCACACGTCGGAAAACCGGATCATGTCATCCTGGGCAAACGCCTGGCCGCATTCCGAGCACAATGATTGCTGAACCGGCGGTGCCGGTTGCATGGATACCCTCACACCTTGCGTTTTGCGTTTCACAAAAAGGCCCAGTGCCTGCCATTCCGCCATGCCGGGTTGCCAGACAAGGGTTTTCGAATCAATTTTTTTGGCCTTGATCAGGGACTGCAGCTCGGTTTTGTCGATGGGCCCGACCTGCCGGTCACCGTCAGCGTAATATAAATTCATGCTCAACTCCGGCTGATTTGCACCGGTCTAATCGATCGTCAATTTATTGCTATATCGGCCAGATAGACCCCAAACTTAAACCATAATAGCCTGATTGAGGCATTGCTCTCAATCAGGCGTTAACTAATATTGGTTATTGGTTATTTGTAGCCTATACAGAAAATTATTTATATTCTTTTCAAATAATTAACACATCACCAATGATGTATAGCGCCCCATTCATGAGTCTTATTTTAGCATAATTAGATGGATTCGGCTCCATTTTTGTCCCTTTTAAAGGATCAGTGCTAAAATCAAAGTACAAAATAGATATGAGCTTTGTTTCCTGCAACCGGAATATGGGGATATAGGAATAAGGGAAATGTTTGCAGACGCTTGATTAAATCGCTACTAAATTTCCTTAATGCAGAATTTGGCTGAGAAACAGCTTCGTGCGATCGTGCTGGGGATTTTCGAAAAATTCTACGGGTGTGTTACCTTCTACAATCTGCCCAAAATCCATAAACAGCACCCGGTGGGCCACGCTTTTGGCAAAACCCATTTCATGGGTCACCACAATCATGGTCATGCCTTCCTGGGCAAGATCAATCATGACATCTAAAACTTCTTTGATCATCTCCGGGTCCAGAGCGGAGGTGGGTTCATCAAACAACATGACTTTCGGTGACATACACAGGCTGCGGGCAATCGCAACCCGTTGCTGCTGGCCGCCGGACAGCTGTCCGGGAAATTTTTTGGCCTGATCGGCAATGTGGACCTTTTCGAGATAATACATGGCGGTCTCTTCAGCTTCTTTGCGAGGGATCTTTCTAACCCATATCGGACCCAGAGCAAGATTTTCAACGATGGTCAGATGTGGAAAAAGATTAAAATGCTGGAAAACCATGCCGACTTCGGCTCTTATTTTTTCGATATTTTTAAGATTGTTGGTCAGCTCAATGCCATCGACAATAATTTGTCCGCGCTGATGTTCTTCCAAACGATTGATGCAGCGAATCAGGGTTGATTTGCCGGAGCCGGAAGGGCCGCAGATGACAATCCGCTCTTTTTGTTGAATGGTCAGATCAATGCCGCGCAGCACATGGAATTCACCAAACCACTTATGCATATCAATAATTTCGATAATGGGCTCCTCAGCAGGCTGCATATCGCTGTTTTCTGCCTTTTTCTCGTTCATTTAAACCTCGCATTAAGACAATGTAATCCGTTTAGCTCATTGAAAATGGATTGACCACGAAAGCACGAAAAATCAGAAACGCGAAAAAGAAAAATAAAATTTCGTGCTTTTATAAACTTCGCGTTTTCGTGGTAAAAAAGTTTGCCACAAAAAAAGGCAAACGTGTTTAATGCTCCTCGGTTGACAGTTCTTTTTCCAGCTTGCGGCTGTAATTAGCCATCGAGAAGCAGCCCAAAAAATATAGAATGGCGACAAAAATATAGGCCTCGCGGCTAAATCCCATCCATTCAGGATTTGAAAGCGTCGACTGGGTGGTTTTAAGCAAATCCCAGAGCGCAATAATGACCACCAAGGATGTATCTTTAAATGCGGAAATCAGGATGCTCACCGTCGGCGGAATTACAATTTTTAGGGCCTGCGGTAAAATAATCAACCGCATGGTCAGAAAATAGCTTAATCCGAT
>JASFIV010000038.1:0-23204 GCA_050122475.1 Desulfobacterales bacterium
GTAAGGTTGTTTCATCAATCATGGTTTCATCTTCCGAACAGTACACTTTTGGCCGCGGATTCAGAAATAATATAGAAACAGGCCTGCTGGCAAGCTTAAAATCTTATTTTTCAAAAAAGTTGAATTTTTGTTGAAATTCGGCTTGACACCTTATTTTAATCGATGTTAATAATTTGGATTTTAAATTCCACTGCCAAACGACGGCGTCCTATCCTTGCTCTGGAATGAACCAGGGCTTTATTAGCCATAAGGAGGTTTTATGCGACGATACGAAACCATTGTTATTTTGGACCCCGACCTATCCGATGAAAAGCGCCAACCGGTCCTCAAAAGGGTTCAGGATGTTATCAACCTGGAGAATGGGTATCTGGCGCTGACAGATGAATGGGGCACCCGAAAACTTGCCTACGAAATCAAAAAGAAGCCACGGGGTTACTACACCCGCTTCGACTTCTGCGGGACATCAGCGATCGTAGACGAAATAGAGCGGTTTTGTCGCATCGATGACCGCGTGCTAAAATACATGACCGTTTTGCTTGACAAGTCCGCTGATATTGAAAAAGTCAAAGAAGAGATTGCCAGCTCCCAGAAAACAGTTGAGGCGCCGCCGGAAATAAGCCCGCCCACCGACACTCAGGTCCCCTCAGAAAAAGCCGAACCGGCCGAAACACAAGCGCCTGATAAACCAACTGCAACGGCCGAAGCCGCGACTCACACATCCGAAGAACCAGTGGATGCGGAACCAACGCAAAAGCTCGAACCCCAGGCGGATGAAAGTGAAGCCGCAACAAGTGAAACCAAAGAGGAGATCAAATAAAATGGTTGCCAATACCAGCAAAACCGGGCGCAGGCCGAAGAGAAAAAAACGCATCTATCACCGGCGCAAAGTATGCCGTTTTTGTGCCGATACAAGTCTGGTCATAAATTACAAGGATCCAAAATCGCTCAAGCATTTTATCACCGAGCGTGGCAAAATAATTCCAAGGCGCATATCAGGTTGTTGTGCCAAACACCAACGGTCGTTGACGCATGCCATCAAGCGCGCCCGAACCATTGCGCTGCTGCCCTATGTCGGATCCATTGACTTGCATTGATCCGATCAACTTGGAATGCGGTGGGATATACCTTAAACTTCTGGGGTGAACCAGAGACATGTTAAAGGATATCGCAAATGGTGTCTTGATCACCTGCCTGATATTGGCTGCTTCTATAATAATCCCGATTTTTGGAATTTTCTGCAGCCTGCTGCTCCCATTGCCGATACTCTTTTATCGCATTAAGCTTGGCAGAAACATCAGCGCGCTAATCCCCATATTCGCACTGGTGATGATGGTGATCGTAATGAGCACATTCCCGTTTGACATTGTGTTCGTTGCCGTGTTGTTCATCATCGGGTTTAGCTTGGGAGAGTTGCTTGAATCTCAAATCTCAATCGAAAAAACCATGCTCATAACAGGCGTTCTGGTTTTTTTCGGCGGCGCGTTCTCCATGATCTTATTTGGCGCTGTAAGCGGTCATGACCTGTTCGATGACTTTTCCCGGTCGGTGGCTCATAACCGGGAATTTTTGTTGGAATTGTACCGAAACATGGGCATGCCTGCGCAAAACATTCCGGACTTTACGCGGTTCCTCGATGAGATTCAAAAAATGGTCACTAGAATTCTGCCGGGTTTGGTGATCACATCAACGTTTTTTATCATATGGATTAATCTGTTGCTGGGCAGAACGCTGCTAAAAAGCAGACACATGCAGTATCCAGATTACGGCAGGCTGAATTTATGGCAGGCGCCTGACTATTTGGTGTGGGGGGTTATTGGATGTGGGTTGTTGATTCTGATTCCCGCTGACATGGCCAAAACAATTGGCCTCAACGGCTTGATCGCGTTGATGATGATCTACTTTTTTCAGGGCATTGCGATCGTTTCATTCTTTTTTGAAAAAAAGCAGGTTCCGCGTTTTGCTAAGATCATGTTGTATGCATTGCTCGCTTTGCAGGAGGTATTGCTGATCGTCATTGCCATCGGTTTTATCGATGTGTGGACCAACTTCCGAAAATTGGAAAAAATAAAGTATTAATGGTATTAGACCATCTATTGCCGATACTGAATATTATCTCTTTAGAAAGATTTACCTGCACTGACGCATGACATGGAGGTTAAGACATGAAGGTCATACTAAAAGAAACGATTGATTCCTTGGGTATCATTGGCAGCGAGGTTAGCGTGGCAGACGGTTATGCCCGCAACTATCTTTTGCCACAAAACAAAGCGGTGCCGGCAACACCGCAAAACCGCAAGATGTTAGAGCGTGACCGCACCAAATTCGAACTTCAAATCGCCAAGGAACGCAAAGTAGCCGAAGAAATGGCTCAACGATTGGAAAGCGTATCGGTTACGATTGCCGCCAAGGTTAGCGAGGAGGATCGACTTTACGGATCTATTTCAGTGCGCGATATCATCGACGCCCTGGCCAAGCAGGACGTCGTCATTGAAAAGCGGATGGTCCTTCTAAAAGAACCCATCAAGTCGGTCGGGTCGTATAAGGTCCCTATCCGTGTATACAAAGAGGTTGAGCCCGAAATAAGCGTTGAAATTGTTCCGGAATAATTTGACATTTACAATTGATGCAAGAGTGTGTATTGAAAAGGCTGTAAGCAGGCCAATATGTCTTAACACCGGCCTTTGATCGGGCCGCGCCCGCTGCAACCGTTACGACAGATTATATCTGAATCTTGCAGGTTAGAACTTATGGCGGATCAACAATCGCAAAGCCAAAAGGATCCATCGCTTTACCACCTGCCCCCCCAAAGCATCGAGGCGGAAGAATCCCTGCTAAGCGCCATCCTCGTCGATAACAATACCCTGCTGGACGTTGTCGAAATTCTTTCAGCCACTGATTTCTATCGAAGCGCCCATCAAAAGATATTTGCAGCCATTATGGATTTATTCGATCGGGGTGAACCCGTTGACTTAGTCACACTAGCCAATAATCTGAAAGAAAAGGGCCATTTGGACACAGTCGGGGGTGCTAGCTACCTAGCGCGTTTGGTCGATGCAGTACCCGTAGCTGTCAATGCACAGCATTATGCAAAAATCGTGGCCGATAAAGCCTCTCTCAGACGCCTGATCGAGAAGGCCAACGCCATCACCAAACGCTGCTATGAGGATCGCGGCGATGTCGATGATATTATTGATTTTGCTGAAACGTCGGTCTTTGAGGTTTCGGAAAGAAAGACCCAGCAAGGATTTTATCCGCTCAGTCGGCTGATCATTGATAATATCGAGACCCTGGAGGAAAAACAGGGAAACAAAAGCCTGGTGACGGGTGTACCGATGGGCTTTGGACAACTGGATAATCTGACTTCAGGGTTGCAAAATTCCGATCTCATCATTTTAGCGGCCCGCCCGAGTATGGGAAAAACGGCGTTGGCCTTAAATATCGCTAGAAATGCAGCTGTTGATGCAAACATCCCGATAGCCTTCTTTTCTCTGGAAATGTCCAAAGAACAATTGTCTTTAAGAATGTTGTGCGCAGAGGCCCGCCTGGATTCGGCCCGCATGCGAGGCGGATTTTTTAGCATGGATGACTGGCGTCGTCTGACCGAGGCAGCCGGCATTTTGTCAGAAAGCCCTATCTATATTGATGATTCCCCCAGCCTGTCGGCGATGGATATCCGGGCAAAAGCGCGCCGGCTTAAACTGGACAAAAATATCGGGCTGGTCATTATTGATTATCTACAGCTTATGAAGGCCCCTGGCAGCATGGAACGCAGGGACCTTGAAATATCAGAAATATCACGATCTCTGAAAGCGTTGGCCAAAGAGCTGAAAATTCCAGTCCTGGCGCTATCTCAGCTAAATCGGATGCTTGAACAGCGTACCGACAAACGCCCGAAACTATCTGATTTACGCGAGTCGGGTGCGCTTGAACAAGATGCCGATGTGGTTGCCTTTATATACAGAGATGAGGTATACAATCAGGACGAAAACAATCCTCTCAAAGGAACGGCTGAGATCATTTTGGCCAAGCAACGCAATGGACCCACCGGAAAAGTCCAGCTTACTTTCCTGGATGCGTACACCCGCTTTGAAATTATGGCACCTGAGGATATGATTGACAATCTCTAGGTGCCGCGTTTCAGAGGTCAGAGGACAGATGTCAGACTTCAGATCGGATTGGTTCACACTTTGGCTTTCAGTTTCTGTCTTCTGTTGTCTGATTTCTGACTTCTGTTTTCTGTGCTCTGTCCTCTGTATCTACGAATCGCCTTAGACTTGCAACCGATATTGAACTCGCTTATGATTTGGCTTGGACTTTACGATGAAAAAACTGTATGGAAATACCGTCGGTCTTAAAGCCAATCAGATCCGACGACTTGAAAACTTTTACCGCCGCCGCATTCAACCCCAATTTTTGATTAGTGCTGAGCTGACACGTGACCTGAACCTTCTATCCCATGAAATTCGGCGTCAGATCGGTCTGCTGATCAACCGCCAGGGTAAGGTTGTTTATGTTATTGTCGGTGACCATAAAAAAATCGTTATTCCGCCAATCAGTGAATATCGGGCGGCGCCTGGCCGATTGAATGGGTTGCGGTGCATCCATACCCATTTAACCAGCGAACCGCTCACCGATGATGACCTTACCGACCTGGCGCTGTTAAGGCTTGATATGATGGCGACTGTTGCCAATGGCCAGACCGAATCACGCCCGCGAATTCATGTCGCCCATATTCTGCCCAAAAACGCGGATAACACTCCTTACCGTATCCTGGACCCGCTGTCCCCATCGCAACTCAATATAGACTGCCGGGCCATGATCCAGGCCCTGGAAAATGAGCTTGCACGCCTGAGTAAAGGTTACAGTGCCGATTCGGGCACAGAACGCGCATTGCTGGCCAGCGTATCCTCAACATCAAAGCGCAAAGCGCTCGAGTCCATGGCGGAGTTGAAGGCCCTGTCGACATCCAACCGTATCGAGATCGTTGGCACGCTTGTTCAGCAGCGCAAATCAAAAAGCACACAACAGCTCATCGGCCCAGGGAAATTGCAAGAACTGGCTATTCTGGCATTGCAGGAGGCCGCCACTGTCATCATATTTGATCAGGAATTGAGCCCATCTCAAATCCGCGCCATTACGGATCAGATCGAGCTAAAAGTCATCGATCGGACGCAACTGATTTTAGATATTTTTTCACAGCGGGCCAAGACGCGTGAAGGCAAATTGCAAGTAGAGCTGGCACAACTAAAATATTTACTGCCCCGCTTAATTCTTAAAAATACAGCCATGTCTCGCCTAACGGGTGGCATCGGCGGACGCGGGCCGGGTGAAACCAAGCTGGAAATCAATCGAAGACGCGCACGCGACCGGATCGCACGCCTTGAACAAGAATTGTTAGCCGTAAGAAAGCACCGTAAACAACAACGGGCGCAACGCCAAAAAAAAGGTCTGCCCATTATCTCCATTATCGGTTACACCAATGCAGGCAAGTCCACTTTGCTCAACACACTGACCAAAAGCAATGTGTTGGCAGAAAGCCGGCTGTTTGCCACCCTGGATCCTTCAAGCCGGCGGCTCAAATTTCCCAAGGATAGTGAAGTCATCATTACCGATACGGTTGGCTTTATTAAAGATTTACCAGAAGACCTATTGGTCGCATTTCGGGCAACGTTGGAGGAGCTTGAAAGTGCCGACCTCCTGCTGCACGTCATCGATATCAGCAACCCGCGGTATTTGTCCCAGATCGATTCGGTCGAACGAATTCTTAGCGAT
Source organism: Desulfobacterales bacterium (assembly GCA_050122475.1). Lineage (GTDB taxonomy): Bacteria > Desulfobacterota > Desulfobacteria > Desulfobacterales > JAHEIW01 > JAHEIW01. The sequence goes on from JASFIV010000038.1 coordinate 5,773, forward strand.
CTAAAGCTACAGCATACCCCGACCATGCGAGTGCTCAACAAAATAGACCGTGTCGATCCCGATATAATTCCAAATTTGACGCGCAAACTTGACGGTATAGCAATTTCAGCCCGGCAAAAATCGACACTATTGCCGCTTATCAATCGAATGGAAGCTGTCCTGTTTGAAAAATCATCAACAAAGACGAATGCCCATGGATCTTGAATATGCAAAAAGAGTAGGTATCGAAGCGGCCTATAGCGGAGCGAAGATCTTGCGAGATCAATTCGGTCATATATCCCGAATCGCTCAAAAAGGTACTTTCGACCTTGTAACTGAAGCAGACACTGCATCTGAAAAAAAGATTATTCAAATTATCCGCAAGGCATTTCCCGATCATGCCATCCTGGCAGAGGAAAGCGGTGTCAACCATGGGAATGCGGAATGCCAGTGGATCATCGATCCTTTAGACGGCACCACCAATTATGCCCATCAATTGCCGATTTTTTCGATTGCGATTGCATTGGCCGTTGAGGGTGAGATTGTCCTTGGGTTGGTTCTCAACCCGATGGATGGTGAACTTTTCTCGGCCATAACGGGAAAAGGCGCCGCGCTGAACGGTAACCCCATTCGGGTCACATCAACTGCTACGGTTCATCAGAGTCTGCTGGTTACCGGATTCTCTTATGATTTTAGCAAAATTATTGAGCCGGTAATGCAACGATTCAGCGTTTGCCAAAATGCATCGCAAGGTGTACGTCGATTGGGTTCGGCCGCCCTCGACATATGCTATGTGGCCTGCGGTCGGTTTGATGCGTTCTGGGAACAGAATCTGAAACCCTGGGATAAGGCTGCAGCAGCCGTGATCGCCACTGAAGCAGGTGCGGAGATTACTGATTTTGCGAATCGGCCATTCGCACTGGACCAAAAAGAAATCCTGGTTTCCAACGGCGTAATCCACCAGGAAATGCTGTCCCTACTCGAGCTATCGGACTAGCGTATCCACTTCGGGCTTATTTGTTTTGCCTGAACCGGTCATGTCAATTCCTGATAGGCGATATGAATTTTATGTCGCCGATGGCCCGATATTTGGGATGAATCCCACGCTGTCGCATAACTTGATGCCTATATTACAGATCATCCCAAATATCAGGCCATATCATCGCTTCTAGTAAACCACCAACATATCGCCTATCAGAAAATAACATGCCCGGTTCGCGTTGTTACGCATCCAGCTTTGAAAGACAGTCGACTATAGGCAATGAAGAACATCTAAAACGGGACAGTTGAGATAATAATTAAATCCCATCGTAAAAGTGTGGATAAGGGTTCATGACCCCCGCATAATTGCGGGATTTCACATCTTGGTTTTAAACATTAAGGTATTCAAAAGGCGCGGATCGGCGAAAAAGCGGGGCATACACGTTAATATTCGAGCATTTTGAATCGGTTTTTAACGATGCCATTGGGCGTTAGATGCATTTTGGAGAACGGTTTTAGAATTTGCCAGATTCCAGTTTCCGATTAAAAAACTCAACCTGTTTTTGAATCACACTGTTTTCTTTTAATCCCTTTTCAATACAGTGGATGGAATGAAGGGCCGTCGCATGGTACCGGTTAAAGGCTTTTCCGATAGCTTGCAGCGGTGCGTCCGTGTAACGGCGAGATAGATATATGGCCATCTGTCGGGGCCTGACAAGATGTTGTTTGCGTGAGCGCGAAACCATATCTTTAAGTGGACAATTATAATACTTACACACCATTTTTTTGATGGCATCAATGGTGATTTTTTTGCGTTGGCGGACCATGTTTTTGACGACGCTTTCTGTCAGGCTCATATCAATCGGAGCGCCCAGCAGAGACGATTTTGCAGCGACACCATTTAAACCGCTTTGAAGTTGCCGGATGTCCTCGGTCAGTTCGCCGGCCAGGTATTCGATAATTATGTCAGGAATCTGATAGCCGTTGCTGAGCGCTTTTTTTCTCAAAATGCGGACTCGCGTCCTGAAATTGGGCGGTTCAATTTTGGATATCAGGCTACCGGATAATCGCGATCTTAATTTATCATTTAATTTGGGAATCTCACCGGGCAGATAACAACTGGAGAAAATAATACGCTTACCTGCTCCAAACAGTGCGTCTAGGGTCAGCGCCAACTCCACCTGGGTCCTTTGTTTGCCGCTGAGGTAATGGATATCTTCTAGGAGTAAAACATCACATTTATTTCGATATTTTCCCTTAAATCTGTTGATGGAATCCTGACGAAAAGCCTGAACCATTTCATTACTGAAGTCTTCCGCCGTTATATAATAAACGCGTTCGTCAGGATATTCGGATAAGACATGATGCCCGACCGCCTGGGAAAGATGGCTTTTTCCCATGCCGGTTTTAGAAAGCAGCAATAGTGCATTTTGTTGATACTCTTTGCGGGACGCCAGTGAAAGCGCGGCAGAATAGGCAAAATCATTATTGGCACCCACAACAAATTCATCAAACGTAAATTCCCTTCTTAAAAATCGGCCGCTGTGGGGCCGAATAGAGGCGTTTGGAAGCGGTAATTGATGATTCGGCCGATTTCCGTTTTTGGGATGTCCCTTCTTTTTAACCTTTACCTCAAAGGAAAGATAACACTGATTACCGGTTGCGTTGTTCAATTCCGTGGCAAGCAGTTTTCCATAAAGATCATTGACCCGCTTTTTAAAAAAGAAATTCGGACACGCCACGATCCAGTTATCAGAATCATTTTTTCGCATTTCCAGTGGTTCGATCCACATTTGAAAACTGTGTTTCGGGATCTGGTCTTTAATGACAGATTTAACTTTTTTCCAGACGGCTTCCATCGGCACTTGCACAACCCTATTCAATGCAAATTGAATAATGACGCTATTTTAGAAGATTTTTTTTGAAAATGATGTCGAAGCTAAACGGTTTGGAAGGTTTAATTTTGATTTTTCGAAATCAAAAAACAGCAGCATATTTATGGTATGAGATAGATTCAGTCAAATCGGATAAAAGCTGTTTTAGAGCACACTGCAAGACGGTTTTGAACAATTTATATCTACTTGTTATCATTTGACTAAATGTAATGATAGCGACAAGCCTTGTTAAATACGAGCTCTTGCAAATGAAGGGTATTTTTAAGGATTTTAAGTATATCCATATTCCGCACAAAGTTATGAACAACAAAGTATTCTCTTAAAACCTTTATTTTTCGTTTATTATCTTTGATTTTTAAAAAATTATTTACGACATCTTTATAAATAGGCTCCGATGATTGAATATCACGGCTTTACATCCTTTCAAGAAATTTATTTGAATTTTTTTTTTATGACGGATAAACTCAAAACAAACTTCCATCAGAAAAAAAGCCATGATTGCAGACAAAATTATCATTCGCGGAGCCCGACAGCACAACTTAAAAAATATTAATGTTGATATACCGCGCGAAAAACTGGTGGTGATCACGGGCCTATCAGGTTCTGGAAAATCCACACTTGCATTCGATACCCTGTATGCCGAAGGCCAGCGGCGCTATGTAGAGTCGCTGTCTACCTATGCCCGCCAATTTTTGGAACGTATGGAAAAGCCCGATGTTGATCTGATTGAGGGCCTTTCACCGGCGATCGCCATTGAGCAGAAAACCGCCGGACACAACCCGCGTTCAACAGTCGGCACAGTCACCGAAATCTATGATTATTTGCGCCTGCTGTATGCGCGTGTTGGTACCCCGCATTGCTATCAATGTGGTCAAGAGATCCGCTCTCAGACTTTGGATCAAATTGTCGACCACATCATGTCATTGGGCAATAAAACCCGGGTCATTGTATTGTCCCCTCTTGTGAAGGATCAAAAAGGAACACATGAAAACCTGCTTAAACGTCTTAGAAAGGACGGTTTTGCCAGGGTCCGCATCGACGGTCAGACGAGTGATATCGAAGATGTCGTCAAGCTGGAAAAAAACAAAAAGCATTCGATAGATGTTGTTGTCGATCGGCTGATCATCAATGAGCGGATTAAAAACCGTTTGGCGGACTCTCTCGAACTGGCAATGGCGCAATCCAATGGACAGGTCAGTGTTGAGGCCGAGGAGCGCGGTAGCTTTTTTTTTAATGAGCAGGCCGCCTGCAGTCGATGCGATATCAGTTATCCGGCATTTAGTCCGGCCAGCTTTTCATTTAATTCGCCCCAGGGCGCCTGTTCCCATTGTGACGGACTGGGCGCCTTGACAGCGTTTGATCCGGCCCTAATCATTCCCAATCCGGATCTGACATTGCGCGAAGGCGCCATCGTTCCCTGGTCCAATCGCAATAGTGTTCATTTTGCGGAGTTTTTAGATGCCCTTACACGGCAGTACGACACGGATATTTACACACCCTACAAAGATCTGCCGGATAGATTCAAACAGGTGTTGCTATATGGCTCGGGGGATACACCGATTACATTTTATTTTGAAGATGATCACCGTCGCATTAGCTATCAAAAACCCTTTGAAGGCATCATCCCGAATCTTCAGCGCCGCTACCACGAAACAGGCTCAAGTTGGTCGCGCGAAGAAATCAGGCGCTACATGAATTTTCAACCTTGCCCGCAATGCAGCGGTGAAAAATTAAATCGCGCCAGTCGATCCGTCAAAGTGGGCGGCCTGACCATTTCGCAGTTAACCGCACTGTCCATCGCAAATATTCGCTCCTTTTTTTTGGATTTGAGAATGGACGGTAAAAAAGAGGTTATCGCTCGACGCATTCTCAAAGAGATCGTGGAAAGACTGGGTTTTCTGGAAAATGTTGGACTAGCCTACCTGACACTGGACCGTTCGGCCCAATCCCTTTCCGGCGGTGAGAGTCAACGAATTCGTCTGGCGACGCAGATCGGCTCAAAATTAACAGGAGTACTCTATGTATTGGATGAACCCAGCATTGGCCTGCACAGGCGCGATAACAAGCGTTTGCTGGAAACTCTGATACAGATGCGTGATCTGGGTAATACGGTCCTGGTGGTCGAACATGATGAAGAAACCATCCGGGCAGCTGATTATGTCATCGATATCGGTCCTGGTGCTGGCGTCAACGGCGGAAATATTATCTTTGCCGGCTCGCCATCTGAATTGAGCGCTCATCCGACTTCGCTGACAGGACAATATTTATCTAACCGCAAACAGATCCAGGTGCCTTCTTCCAGACGGCCGATCAAGGGTGTTCATCTGATCATCAAAGGGGCTGCGGCCAATAATTTAAAAACAATTGATGTCGAATTTCCGATAGGCTGCTTCATCTGCATTACCGGCGTATCCGGTTCGGGCAAATCAACCCTTGTGCTGGAAACGCTTTACCGCGCGCTGATGCAAAAATTGTATCATGCCCGGATGCCGGCCGGCGCCCATCAGAAAATCAGCGGCGTGCAGCACATCGATCGCGTCATCCATATTGATCAAAGCCCTATCGGCAGAACACCCCGCTCTAATCCGGGCACCTATACAGGTGCCTTTACCCATATTCGTGAACTTTTTGCGCGCACTCCGGAAGCCCGGATGCGAGGCTACAAACCGGGTCGTTTTAGCTTCAACGTTAAAGGCGGTCGTTGTGAAGCCTGCCAGGGAGACGGCATCATTAAAATCGAGATGCATTTTTTGCCGGATGTATATGTCACCTGTGATGTTTGCCAGGGACGCCGCTACAATCGGGAAACACTTGAGGCCCGTTACAAGGGTAAATCCATTGCTGACGTCCTGGGCATGACCGTTCATCAAGCATTGGAATTTTTTGGTCGAATCACTAAAATACAAACCATCTTGCAAACGCTTGTTGACGTCGGGCTGGGCTATATCGAGATCGGTCAGCCCGCAACGACTTTATCCGGTGGTGAGGCGCAGCGCGTCAAGCTTTCAAAAGAACTCTCCAAACGAGCGACCGGCAATACGGTTTACATTTTGGATGAACCCACCACCGGTCTGCATGCCGATGACATTCAAAAATTGCTAAGCGTGCTCAACATACTGGTTGATCAGGGTAATACGGTCTTGGTGATCGAACACAACATGGATATCATCAAAACCGCTGATTACGTCGTTGATTTAGGCCCGGAAGGCGGCGATGAGGGTGGATATGTTGTCGGATGCGGCACGCCGGAGGAAGTGGCAGAAATCAAAAGTTCCTATACCGGTCAATATTTGCAAGCTGTCCTTTAGGGTTATACATCTGTTTCGAGAAAAAACGAATAGGCGGCGTCGATTTCTGCGGTCAAACCCGTATACCAGTCGTCCACATCTTTCATCATATCCATCATAAATTTGGTTACTTCAGGATGCATTTTCGAAAGGTCCAAGCGCAAATCCGGATCTATATCGTAGGCATTGACGATAAAATTGGCACTTTTGTTTTCTGGCTGAAAATTATGATGCCAGCGAATGGCATCAATCAGACCCTGGGGCAGTTGCCATTTGGCAGCCAGGTGCGCACCGATTTTGGCATGATCGATCGGCAGGCTTTTACGTTCTGCCTCATAAAAGGTCGAATGTTGATTTTGCAGCGTCGACCAGACAGCTTCAAACAATTTCGGAAAATATTGCGCCAGGATGACTTTGCCAACATCATGCAGCAGCCCGCCGACAAAACAGTTGTCCGGTGATTCTTTTTTGGATAGCTGAGCAATGTTTTTGCTGGTAACGGCCACAGCCAGAGAATGTTTCCAAAACTGGGAAATATCAAAATCCATCAATTGAACGCGTTTGGGAAAAGCGTTGATAACCGATAATGACACAATGGCGTTGCGCACCGCGTTATACCCCAGCAAGACAACCGCATTACGCAGATCGCTGATCTTGGATTTAAACCCGTAAAATGCGGAGTTGACCAGCTTTAGAATTTTCAATGCGATGGCCTGATCTTTTTCGATGGTATCACAAACTGTTTTTATCGACGTGTCCGGATCCCGCAGATATTTATTCAATTCGAAAACAATCGTTGGCAGTGTAGGGATATCTTTAATACGATCAAGTTTGCCAAGAATTTGCTGTTCGTCCATAGATTCTCTCCTGTAATCGGTGTCGCTGCATATAGCTCTGATTCCAGTATATAATAATTTTTACAGAATTGAAAGTAGAAGACAAAATTTTATAAGCAATTCAAGTGCTTTAAATGATTCCAGGTAGCGAAATGACCGTACGCCGGGCCACGGGCGATTATGGCAAAAAAAAACGGGGCGTAACCGGCAATTCGATTCGCCCCGTTTGGGGGTAATAAAACGAAAAAAAGGAATCTACTAGCCGCCGTGCGCAAACAGTGCGGCTATCGATGCTGCCTGTGGATGGGCAAAGATCAGAATCAATGCGACAACTAGTGCATAAATACAAAGTGATTCTATCAGTGCCAGACCGATGATCATGGTAACGGTTACCTTACCGGATGATTCCGGATTGCGGGCAATACCTTCAACCGCAGACCGTGTAGCGATACCCTGGCCGAGACCACAGCCGAATGCCGCGATGGCAATTCCGAAACCAGCGGCTGTCGCACAGGCGATAAAAAACTGTAATGCTGTTGCTTCCATACGATCGTCTCCCTCCTTTTAGGATATATTGTTGGGCTTCTTTCTCTACCCCATTAACAGCAAATATTTAAATGAGCCAATGTTTTAGCCTCTCGCAAAGGCGCCAAAGATTTTTGTTTTTTAACGACAATTCTTTGCGAGCTTAGCGGCTTTGCGTGAGCCAATATTTAAAATGATAATATTCCTTTATTGCATTTTAGGCATTTTTTTTTAGTGCGCTTCCTCCATGGCCCCTGAAAAATAAATAATTGACAAAAGAAAAAAAACAAATGCTTGCAGGATCGCGACAAAAAGACCCAGGGCCATGATCGGCAATGGCGCAAAGAAGGCCCCAGCTAAAAAAAACAGGACTCCCAGCACCAGTTCATGGCCGGTAATGTTGCCAAACAGACGAATGGACAAAGACAGGATCCGCGCAAAATGACCGATGAGCTCAATAACGAATATCAGAGGCGCCAGCCACCAGACGGGCCCAAAAAAATGCTTGATGTACTTGACGCCATGAAATTTAATACCGATCACATGTGTAAATACGACCACGGTTAGAGCGCAGGAAAGCGTTGTATTGATACTGGCGGTCGGGGGGAAAAACCCGGGAATCAAGCCCAGCAAATTGCAGGTGGCAATGTACAAAAAAACGGTGGCAATAAGCGGAAAGAACGACCGGCCTTCCTCCCCTGTGATATCGACCATAAATTCCTCTAATCCCGAAATGAGAATTTCAAAGACATTTTGCGCCCCCGACGGTATGATATCAATTTTGCGAACCGCCAGGAAGGCGAAAACAATCAATACAATCATGGCGAACCAGGAGTAAATCACCCAGGGGTAGGCATGGGCAAAATGGCCAAATCCGATCAGCTCAAACAATTTGACGATGAATAGATAGGGATGTTCCATCCTTAGACAGCCTCCTTAAACAGAAGTTTCTTCACTTCAATGATGGTTGCAAGAATAATACTGAAAACCACAACGGAAAGGCCGAAAATCAATCCAACAGGGTGCACGATACGGCCGGCAATCAACAGAAATATGATGAACCCGCTGATCAAAAAACGAAGGTAATATTTTGCGAGTACCACGTTATGAGAGGCCAGCTGAGGCGGGGTCAGGGCTTTTTTTAAGGTTTTTGCCAATAGATGGAAATTGATGGTAACGAGCAGTCCTCCGAAAACAATACCCAGAGCGACACTTCTTGAAAAAATGACAAATCCGGCAATACTGATCACTGCTAACAAAATCCAGTTGGATCGAGTGACGAAATTAATAATGCGTTGCTGGATATCCAATATGCCTTCCCCGTTCTTGTGTTGATGGCCGATTAAAACTTTCTTGTTTTGCGAATAACGATGGCAATGTTACGGAAGCCGGCGATGATCCCAATAACCAAGAAAATAAGGGTACACCATGGCGATGTTTCAAATCGGCGATCCAAATAAATCCCCACAGCCAGACCAATAAATATGGCAAGAGCGACTGAAAACCCCAGACTGCTGTAATATGCAAGTTCTCTTAATGACCGTTTGGTTTCTTTTTTCATGGAATTCAAACACCTTCCGCTATTTATGGAAGGTGACAACCAAACTGATATGAAGATTGAGCACCTAACATAGGATCTCGGACAAGTCAACGGTAATTTTGCAAATTATTTGTAGGACTCAAGACTGTCAGATGAAGACCGGAAGAGGATTTTCAAGCCTCAGATTTCAAGATCCCGCGTATCAAAAACCGGACCGTCTTTACAGGCATGCAAATATCGATGGGTATGTTTTCTAGAGGCAACCGCACAGCCCAGGCATGCCCCCATGCCACACGCCATCATCGTTTCAATCGAAACCTGACAGCAAACATTATGTTTTTCTGCAATTCCGGCGACACAGGTCAGCATCTCCATTGGACCACAGGCAAAAATAATATCCGGACGATCTTTTGTCACCGCCATATCCAGCGGATCGGTGACCAGACACTGGTCTCCGGAGCTTCCGTCATCGGTGGTTACATGGACCGCCAAACCAACAGCCGAAAAGTCCTGCAGACATAAGAGATCTGATTTGGTTCTGCCGCCAATAAAGACCTCAATAGATGATAAATTACGTTTGGATTCGGTCAGCGCCTGGGCCAAAAATACCATGGGTGCCACACCCATGCCACCGGCGACAATTTTTGCTTTCGAAACCTCTGTCGGAATCTCAAATCCTTTACCCAGCGGTCCGGTCATGGCTGAGACGTCTCCGGATTGAAGACGCGATAGCAGCTGAGTACCCTTGCCAACCACTTTATAAAGCAGTTCCAGACCCGTAACCGATCCTTTTTTTTGAATCAGCCGATGAATCGAAAATGGCCGCGGCAGCAGTGGATCAACCTGCTCGCTTGAACGAACCATAACAAATTGACCGGGAACGGCCCGGGCATAATTCCGGTTACAGCTGAGCCGGATGCGATAGATACCGTTGCCCAGGGCGGTGTTCGATAGTACCTTAACCTTTTCATATGTTATGGGGACCATAATTTATCTTTTATTTCGTGTTTCCGTTCTTTCGTGATTTCGTGGTTTACTTTCCTTTTTAGCCTGGGTGCAACCGGTGACTTGCGTCTACTTGTTTAAGCCAATCACTGAAGCAAACCGGCCGGTCTGGCCTTCGCCGCGATAAGAGAAAAAAAGCGCTGTATTGCAGCGTGTACATATGTTGCTGTTTTCAATATGATCCGGGGAAACACCTGCAGCGCACAATTGATCACGACTGATGGTCCAGAAGTCAAAATGACGTTTCGATACTTTATATGGCCATAACCTTTCCGGTATTTCTTTACGGTAATGAATAAATTCAGCGCAGCAGGGTCCCAGTGAGGGCCCGATCCCAGCCAGCAGATGCGCGGGATCGCTTCCAAAGTGCTTTTGCATCGCATTCACGGTTTGTCCGGCAATATTGCGAATGCTGCTTCGCCAACCAGAATGAATATTGGCCACAACCTGCCGGGTCGTATCATACAATAAGATGGATTGGCAATCTGCCAGCTGGGTCATTAACAATTTTCCGGCCGTGGCGGTAACCAAGGCATCACCGGTTCCCAGACGCCACGAACCGTCATCACCCGTAGGAGATTGATCCGGGTTCAATATGAGCACTTGATCGCCGTGAACCTGCAGGGCATAAATCAGGTCGTGGCCGCCCATTGCCCGGGCGATGATCCGGCGGTTCTGCTGTATATGATCATTTGCGTCACCCAATCCAAAACTGACATTTAAACTGGCAAACGGTGCAGAACTGTTTCCAAAATGGCGCGTGAAGATGCCATGCCGGATCTCAGAGAATTGGATAAGGCTTTCAAATTGGTAAAATGATGCCCCGTTTTTGTGGGTCAGGATCACAAGGGCTGCTCCCTATTCAAAGATTAACAAAAACGTTTCACGATCCGCTCGATCATGTTGCTGCTCGACATATCTTTTACCAAGGGAACGCGCACCACACGACCGCCTCTGCTTTTCACAAAATCAGCACCAACGATGTCATCTGCGCTCCAGTCCGCACCCTTGACAAGTACAGCCGGTTTTAAACGTTGAATTAATATCAGGGGATCGGGTTCGTCAAACAAGGTGACATAATCCACAACCTGCAGGCTGGCCAGTATTTCCGATCTTTGGGCCTGCTCAACGATCGGCCGCTGGCTGCCTTTGATCAATTGAATAGATGCATCTGAATTTAAGCCGACGACGAGCAAATCCCCTTCATTTCTCGCGGCGGTTAGATATCTCACATGGCCGACATGCAAAAGATCAAAACAGCCGTTGGTAAAAACCACTATTTTACCAGCCTTGCGGAAACCGTTCAGTTTGCCGGCCAGAGACCGGGCGTCCATTATTTTGGATTGGATATCCATCGCGGGTCTGGTGTCCTTTCCGAGACTTTTTTAAATGTCAAATGAATAACCACTAACAAATACCTAATAACGCCCAATTGATATTAAATCAATTGGGATTCTAAACAGCCCGCGCTAGTGTCAACACATCGACCTGCGTGGCTCCGGCTCTCAACAGTGAGCGGGCACATTCATCAACCGTTGCACCGGTGGTATACACATCATCAATGACCAGAATCTTACGGGCATGGACCGTCTCGGGCAACCGCACTTTGAAGGCACCTTTGACATTTTTCAAACGCTGCTTCCGGCCCAGTCCGGTTTGAGGGGCGGTGGCCTTGCTTCTGCTGAGCACATCCGTCCTTAACCGTGTATCGGGTGTTAACAGTGGATTTAGTGCCGAAATTGTTTTCCAGCAGTCGACCATTAAATAGGATTGGTTAAAACCACGGTGTCGAAACTTCTGGCTGTGCAAGGGCACCGGTAGGATCAGGTCGATGGCTTCACGTTGCCAATACCGCAGATAGGTGTTGAGTAACAAACCGCCAAATGGCTTTGCCAGCTGTGTCTTGCCGGCATATTTGAATTGATGAATGCTGGCCATCGATTGCTGATCATATACCATGGCCGCCCGGGCCATTCGAAATTTTTTGGGCTGCATAATGCAATCGCCACAAAGTGGGTTATCATTGTGAGGCTGCTTAAACATCATTCCACAACACGAGCACAACGGTTCGGAAATGGCCGTCACCGTCTTCACACATTCCGGGCAGCATAATGCACTCAACCACCGGTGGGATAGCAGCAACAGATCTTTGATCTCAGCGACCGTATGGGTGACATGATCAATTGCCGAGCGAGCTGATGCCGGCTGGAAAAGGCGGTGGCAAACCAGGCATTTGGGAGGAAAGATCGTATCCAGTAACGTATGCCAAATGGACCTCAACCACACCGGAACGACATTTCTGGCGTTGGTGTTTCGTTGCCCGATCGCAGATTCTCTTATACGATTTGCGCTCATCATTGCAGCTGTTCATCAAGCAAGCGCTGCCGGTAGGTTTCATACATCGCAATGGCTCCGGCCACCGAGGCGTTCAGCGAGCCAAGGATCGCGCGCTGCGGGATCGACATCAAAAAATCGCACTTTTTTCTAAGCAGGGGCCGCAATCCTTTTTCCTCACCACCGACAACAAGACCCAGCGCCTCTTTGAGGGACGCAGCATAAATCGATTGGGGGGCGTTTGGGTCCAGTCCCACGATCCAGACATCACGTTCTTTGAGGGAGTGGACACACCGCACAATATTATTGACCTGTGCCACGCTCATATGCTCCAGGGCGCCACTGGATACTTTGCAAACCGCTGGGGATGGGTATGCAGAGCGATCTTTCGGGATAATGACACCGTCGACGCCAGCACACAGAGCGGTTCGGATAAGAGCGCCCAGATTATGCGGATCGACGATGTGATCCAGTATCAGCAAAAATGGATTGCGCCCGTTTGAGAAAACTGTTTTAAGTATATCACCGACATCGGCCAGCGGATATGGCGTTGCACTAGCCGCAATGCCTTGATGGGATGGATTGCCCGTAAGGGCTTGAAGTTTGGTCGGACTGAGCTCTTTGATCGGCAGTTTATGTTGATCAGCCGTTTTTCGGATGCGTTTAATTCGTTTGTTTGATGGTTGTTTGCAGATATAGATTTGGTGCACGGTTCGACGGCCTGCTCTTAGAGCTTCATAAACCGGATTGAAACCATAAAGTATTTCGGCCTTCACGTCGGCAACGGTCCTTCCAAAGCATGTTCATCCCAAGATTGACTAAACCCCAAATGGTCGGGATTTGTACAATCGCTCAAGGCTATTTATTTAGGATGGGGTGCTTTGATTTTTTTCGTTATAACCTAATGGTATTCAGTGGGGCGTACCATAGTCTTCAATAACGGATATCAGCTCCTTAAGGGCTGCAGCTAACTGATCATTCACAATGACATGATGGTACAGGTCTTGTTGGGCCATTTCTTTTTCAGCATTACTCAGCCGTATAGCGATGGTTTCAGCGTTGTCAGTTCCCCTCTTTTCCAAACGCTGTCTCAAAACTTCCAACGAAGGCGGCCGGATAAAGATAGCCACGCATTCGGTATAGTGTTCCAGCATCTGCAGGGTTCCCTGCACATCCAAGTCAAGGAGTATGTCCTTTCCGGCCTGCAGGCCCTCATCCAAAAAATCTGCTGATGTGCCGTAGTAATTGCCGTGAACCAAGGCCCATTCAGCCCAGCGTCCAGCGTCAATCCGACGCTTAAATTCATCCGAATCAATGAAATGATAATCAATACCTTCTTGTTCGCTTTTACGAGGTTTGCGCGATGTGTAAGACACCGAGTAAAGCATTTGTGGAAATTGCCGGTGAACCTCGCGGCACAGAGTTGTCTTGCCAGCGCCTGAAGGGGCCGAAATAATAAACAGATGCGGTGATCGTAACGGCATATGAATAGTGATAACTCGGTTTTTTTAGTGTTTGGGGATTATATTGTTCCGTTCCCTATTTCTATTGTGCCTGGCACAACAATGGGATTGTTGGCGATTTATTTGAATCTGGTATTTGGAGGCGCTTCCAATTTTTCAGGAAAAATCAGGTGAGCTCTTTGAGCATCGCATAGCGTTGGGAAACCGTCTCCGCCTGAATGGCTGATAGTACAACATGATTGCTGTCCATTACAATAATGGAACGGGTTCTGCGGCCATGGGTGGCATCAATAAGACGCTTTTCCTCCTTGGCCTCGTCTTTGAGGCGTTTCATCGGAGCAGAGTTAGGTGATACGATCGCAACGACACGATCTGCGACCACCGAACTTCCAAACCCGATGTTTAATAATGTCTGGTCCATTTTACCTCCACTTTTACCATATAAATCTTGTATGAAACCGAACGGGTCACACAGACCTATTCTACGTTCTGAATTTGTTCTCTGATCTTTTCGAGTTCTGATTTTACATCAATGACTAAATGGGCAATCGTCGCGTCGCCTATTTTGGAGCCCATGGTGTTAAATTCTCGATTGAGCTCCTGCAATAAAAAATTTAATTTCCGACCGGCCGACTCCGGGGCCTGCATGATTTGTTCGAACTGGTTCAAATGGCTTGCCGCCCGTGTCATTTCTTCCGAAATATCGCTGCGATCTGCTAAAAAGGCAGCTTCCTGGGCAACCCGCGCCGGGTCAAGCTCGACGATGTTTTGCGTCAACGCCGCAATGCGCTCGGTTAGCCGCTGCTGATATTGCGCCAATAAATGGGCAGATCCTTTTTCGATCTGTTTTAGACAATCTCTTATGAAATCCAAACGCTGTCGAAAATCCGAGGCAATAAAATCGCCCTCCGTGCATCGCATGGCCTCAAGATCTTCAAGCGCCAGTACGGTGCAATCCTTGACCACCGACCAGATCATTTTTTCATTTGGTGATTTTTCAACAGGCTTGATAATACCGCCAGCGCTCAGCAACATGTTTAACGTGATTTCATCCTTCAATTTGTATTTGGTGCTTAATTGCTCAAAGATAGCCACCAGTGCATTTGACCGGGCTTCGTCAATCTCAAGGGCAGCGGCTTCATTGGAGCGATCCTCAATTTGTAATCGTATTTCAAGCCGCCCGCGAGCAATTTGGGCGCTGATTAGTTCTTTTAATTTATCTTCCAGAAATTGATATGGCGATGGAATCCGAATAAACATATCAATGTGGCGACTATTATAGGAACGAATTTCAATTGTTGCTTTTAGATCATCCGCCTTTTTTTCAGCACTTGCATAGGCTGTCATGCTTTTTATCATAATTTTTAATATCCCAAATATATTTATTTCTGACCTGTACAAGAAATGCGAGCATACCGTTATCCGCATAATCAGGATAGGTCCAGGGTAGTCGTTGAAAGTTACCCTTATGATAAATCAGGGTCAAATCAGCATAGATACCGTCACCGATACAGATGCGATGACTAAAATTTTTGCCAGATGCCAGCACGAACCGCTCGCGCAACATGTAGCCCGGATCAATATTAACGCGACGCCGACCGCTTTGCGAAAAGGATTGCTCGATCTGATGGGTATTCATTTTTATGTCGGCCAGATCCTGTTGAGCGATCAGCGACTGAAATGAGCACAACCGCCGGTGCAGCGGCGTTCCCATCTCCGTTTCGTAATAGCGGGTATAGTTGAAGGCCATCCATGGGCTCACCAGATCAATTTGGCCGTACAAGGAAATGAATTCCGGTACCAGTTCTCCAAAAATTTGAATGTCACCCGTAAACAGGCCGATGACTAATTTTGCCGGCTTAGGTGCTTGCAGCTCACTCATCTTTTCGCTGTTATTAGTTATTGGTTATTTGTTATTGGTAACAACAGTATCGACGCAACAAACAGTTCATATGCGAATAACGAATAACAAATAACGATGAACGGGTTTACTCGTCAAGCGGTTTGGCCTCATCGATCAACATTATCGGGATATCATCTTTAATTTCATAGACCAGACGGCATTTATCACAGATCAGTCCATCCTGGCGGTCGTTTAGGTGTATGTCGCCCTTACATTTGGGGCAAGCGAGTATGTCCAGTAGTTCCTGGCTAATGGCCATAATGTTCTTCCTTTATTCCGCATTTATTAAATTTAATATAGCATAACATGAAAAAATGATATTTGAAATCCAGGCAGCAACAATGGGCGGCAACATACCACCGTATCCAAGTGACAGGCAAAAACTGTGCACTACCCAGTACACAAACACCACCAACGCACCAAATGCGATGCTAACGGAGGGGCCCTCTCGGCCTTTGCGTTTAACGGCGATGCCGATGCCGATAATGCAAACAATAATCGATAAAACAGGAAAAGCAAACCGGGCATGCAAATCGACGCGATATGTCGTCGCATCATAACCTTCGGATTCGACTTCGCGGATATAGGAAAACAGCTCGGCGACATTCATTTCATCGGATCTTGTAAACACACGCTTTAAATCCTCCGGTAAAATATCAATCTCGACTGCTTTCTGTGGATATATCTTCACTGCATAGGAAAGTGATTTTTTATCGAGTACCTGCTCCATGATATTAGAAAATATCCACTTACCCTTCCGGTAAATGCCGGTGGTGGCGTCAATTCTTTTTGAAAGTCTAAAGTTACTATCAAAATAGCTCAACGTGACGCCGGAAATGCTCTGGTTTTGCGGGTTGAAGTATTTAATAAAGTATATGGCACGATGGCTTTTAATCCAGATGTTTTTTTGGCGAGTCGCCGACACCGGTCTTTTTTTAACTTCACCAAACCATATCTTATTTGCCTTACTGATGGTGATGGGCACGATGACTTCAGATAGGAAAAAAAGGCCAATACACAGAGCAACTGCAATGGCCAGAACCGCTCTCATTAGGAAATAGACACTAACACCCCCGCATTTTAAAGCAATCGTTTCATTGTGCTTGTTCATCAATCCCAGAGCAACCAAAACAGCTAAAAGAATTCCAATGGGAGTAATTTCAACAATGATCTGAGGCAATTTTAATTGCAAATAGCGGATCAAACGAGAAATCGATAACCCGGCTTCCATAAAATTATCGGCCTTATTGAAAAATTCGACAATGACATACAGCCCCAATACGATAATAAGAACGATGACAAAGCTTTTGAGAATTTCTTTTATCAGATAGCGGTCCAAAATCGTCATGGGTTAAGACCTGACATTTGCGCGAGTTCACCGGATGCGGGCTCGCCCAGCGGATGAAAATTACTGAACGCGGTTATCTTGGAAACTCCAGTTGAATACGGCTGATATATATCTCACCACGAAGAACACGAAGATTACAAAGGGAAAACACATCATTTTAATTTTGTCCTTTCGTGTCCTTCGTGCCCTTCGTGGTTATGGTCGCCTTACTTGAGCTTTCTAAATAACCGTATTACTGAATTAAAATGCTTTCCGTCTTTTATACGTAACAGGCAGCTTCATTTATCGCGTCCACCTTGAAAATAGTCTTTGCAGCCAACGATATACAGCGTCAAG
>JASFIV010000039.1:0-23176 GCA_050122475.1 Desulfobacterales bacterium
ATGTTATTGTCCACGCAATTATTTAATAATATGTGAATATTTAAAGAACTCCAACATTCAATCCTCCAAAATCCAAGTAAAGCAAGTCAGTCTTCAATCTGATTAGATCAACGTTATCTTCAATTTTGAACCAAGGGCAGCAGATCGTCATAAAAGAAAAAGGGTAAGTTGATGGCAGCAAAACAGGGTCGAAAATCGGGCAATTGGAAAAACAGGCTGCTCGATGGCACGCACAACCACTACAGCTGCTATCTGCCGGATTCCCTTGGCAAAGTTGCTTCACTGCTGTTGCGGTTGTTTTATTCCGGCATCAAAACCGACAAAGACCAGACCACTGTGCTGCAACAAATTGAAGAAGACGCAGTTGTCGTATATACAACCAAATTTAAAAGCTATTTTGAATATCTGTTTTATTATACGCGTTATCAAATAGATCATCTGCCATACCCACAAATTGGATTTGATTATCAGGTTTATTTCTGGCAACCGGTTTCGCGTCTGATAAAAATATGTCTGGCTCATATCGATTTCTTTTTTCACCGGCGCAAGTTTCCCAGCCCGTATAGGAGCGGATTCATCGGCCAGGCCCTGCTGAAAAACAAAGCCGGCATGCTATCTCTGGTGGGTAAGCGCGGATTTTACCGGCGCTTTGTTAAAGCCAAAACAGATCCGATTCAATATTTAATTGAATTGCAAAAATCAACCGAGCGCCCTATATACATCGTTCCGCATCTGATGTTTTTCAGTAAAAATCCCCATCGATCAATACCCACTTTAACCGATATTTTCTTCGGCCCGGAAGACAAACCTGGCATGCTGCGGCGCCTGTTTACATTGTTCAAAAATCCCGGCAAAGTCTTTGTCGAGGTGTCCGAGCCGGTGAATCTGAAACACTACCTGCAGTCTGAGTCGATTCGAAGCCAGCCGATAGAATATCAATCACTGATGCTGCGGCGCAATTTACTCGTCCAGCTCAACCGTCACCGTCAGAGTATTACCGGGCCGACGCTCAAGACCAATCTGGAGCTAAAAGAAAGTATTCTGACCGGCCAGCGGTTTCAGGAATTTATGAATACCTATTCCCAAAATCGCAACATCCCGATTCATAATGTTCGCAAAAAGGCGGATGCCTACATCGAAGAAATTGCCGCCGGCTATAATCCGGCTTATATCAAGTTCTTTTCGGCTATGGTCGGATGGATTATTCGCACCATGTTTGACGGTGTCTCCGTCAATAATAATGCCCTGAGTAAAGTAAAGCGGCTGGCTTTAAAAGGCCCATTGATCCTGATTCCCTGCCACAAGAGTCATATCGATTACCTGATCCTGTCCTACCTGTTGTATCATAATAATATGCCGGTTCCTTTGGTTGCAGCAGGAAAAAATCTGTCATTCTGGCCGATGGGGCCGCTTTTTCGCAGCGGGGGTGCTTTTTTCATTCGGCGCAGCTTTCGGGGCGCCGTTTTGTACTCTAAGGTTTTTGCAGAATATATTCATAAGCTGCTGGAAGAAGGACATAACATCGAGCAATTTATTGAAGGCGGCCGCAGCCGTACCGGTAAACTCTTGATGCCGAAATTGGGACTGCTTTCCATCCTTCTGAATGCGTTTAAAAACGGTGCTTGTGAGGATATGATCATCGTCCCGATCTACATCGGATACGACAGGGTCCTGGAAGAAAAAGCGTATTTGCAGGAACTGGAAGGCGGGAAAAAGGAACCGGAAACGCTCAAAGGTGTTATCAAAGCCCGCAAATTTTTATCAAAGCGATATGGCAAAATCTATATTCAGTTTCATGAGCCGATATCAATGAATGAGCTGCTGGACAAAATGGGCACCCCGCTGGCCGATATGAAACCCAAAGACCAAAATGCCCTTTGTCGTAATCTCGGTTATCGTATTATCAATGCCATTAATCGGTCTGCCGTCGTCACGGCTTATGGATTGGTCGCCGGTGCAATTTTAAACTGCTCCAGAGAGCGATTTTCTTACGACCAGA
Source organism: Desulfobacterales bacterium (assembly GCA_050122475.1). Lineage (GTDB taxonomy): Bacteria > Desulfobacterota > Desulfobacteria > Desulfobacterales > JAHEIW01 > JAHEIW01. Next base: position 2,000 of record JASFIV010000039.1, read on the forward strand.
TCATGTCAATTGTCGAAACTTACATAAAACATCTGGCCACCCAGGATGCCAAATTGGCGGATACCCTTATCCTTGATCAGGTACATGCCGTTGAGCATGCACTGGATGCATTTGTTCAAAGCAAATTCATCGAACCGGTTTCAAAGGACAAAAGCATACCCCATTCCGAAAGGCACTACCTGATCAACGCCGCCAAACGGCCTTCTCTGGAATATTATAAAAACAATTGCATTGGCTTTTTTATTCCGGCAGCCTTTACCGCCCAGGCAATACTGGCCAAAGACGCTTTTCAATTCTCGGCCGCCGATCTGCACGCTGATTACCGATTCCTGCAAAATTTCTTTAAATTTGAATTTGCATACGATTTAGACCAATCACCTGAATTCAAAGTGCGCAAGAGCCTTAAAGCCTTTATTGATGATGCCATATTAATGCCCCATCAAACCATTCCAGATACCTATAACGTAACTTCATCGGGCTTTCGAAAACTGAGGCTTTTTTCCATCTTTTTAAAAACATATTTCGAATCCTATTGGATTGTTTTAAGCTTTTTGCAGAACAACTCCAAGAAATCCATTAAAACCAAGGATCGTCCCAAAAAAATTCTATCCACTGGAAACCGCATGTTTAAGCGGCATGAGATTGATCTGCCGGAAGCGCTCTCCAAAGTCAGTTTTCAAAATGCCGTCGATTTTTTTACCAGCAAAGGCATAAAAGGATCTGACGATTCTGAAAAGATTGATTTCTACAACGAGGCCATTCAAAAGTCTTTAAAGACACTTCAAAACTAGTAATATGAAAGCACTGATTCTGGCTGCAGGCCTGGGAACGCGGCTGCGTCCGTATACGGACCATACGCCCAAACCGCTTTTTACCGTCTCGGGCAAAACACTTCTGGATATCACCATCACCAAACTGATTGATGCCGGCTGCTCCGCGGTCATCATCAATACCCATCATCTGCACGAGCAAATTGAAGGGTTTGTCGCACGGCAAACGTATGCCATTCCGATCCAGACGCGCTATGAACCGCGCATTTTAGGCACTGGCGGGGCCATAAAAAACGTCAGCGATTTCTGGAGCGATCAACCCTTTATGGTGGTAAATGCCGATATTGTATCCACCATTGACTTCAAATCGGTTTATGATTTCCACCGCCAGCATTCGTATCCGGCAACCCTCGTGTTGACAGATGATGCCGAGTTTAACAGCGTCACATGTGATAACCACGGTTTTGTCACCGGGTTTGCCCACAGCCCATCACAAGCCAATCACCCGGTGCCGACCCTGACCTTTACCGGCATTCAGGTGCTGAATCCATCCGTGCTTGACTTTATATCGGAAGCCATGCCCGCCAGCAGCATCGATGCCTACCAGCGCATGATTGCAAAAGGGAAAAAAATCCGGGCCTATGTCGCCAAAGCCGCTTATTGGAAGGATATCGGTACCGCTGAGCGCTACCGGACAGCCGTATTTGAAAGCATGGTAACCAGCGTTTATCAACGGGTCTTTGCCGAAGCAGATCTCAAAACGCTTCAGCAACAGCGCCTAAAAGGCGATGGGTCCGATCGGCAGTGGTACCGACTAAGAGTAAATCAAAAATCGATGATTTTAGCCGATCACGGTATGAAGGAAAAAGATCGGATCGATGCGGCAGATGCCTTTTGCAACATCGGCCGACACCTGTTCAAACAGGACCTGCCGGTGCCCCGGATTTATGACGGGGATATCCTTAGCGGTTTTGTGTTTATCGAGGACCTCGGAGATCGTGATTTACAAACAGCTGTAAATGAGGCCGACAATTTCGAAACGGCGATGGGCCTGTATCAATCGGCGATCGACCTGCTGATCAAATTTTCACAGCGCGGTGCCGATCAATTCGATACAGCCTGGTGCTACCAGACGCCCGATTATAACACGTCAATGATTCTGGAGGCTGAATGCCGCTATTTTGTGGACGCTTTTTTAAACACCTACCTTGGATTAAACCAGCCATATGACAAATTTAAAGAAGAGTTTGAATTTCTGGCTGAAAGTGCACTGCAGCACGCCGTGCAGGGGCTGATGCATCGGGATTTTCAATCACGCAACATCATGATCAAAAATTCAAACCTGTATGTTATCGATTTTCAGGGCGCCCGCATGGGGCCGCTGCAATATGATCTGGCATCCTTGCTGATTGATCCCTACGTCGATTTACCGCCGGATATCCAATCCCGGCTGCTTGCTTATTGTCTGAAACAGCTAACAAGTCAAATGACCGTTACGGCTGCCGAATTTCGCCGCTGCTATCGATATTGCTGCCTGACGCGCAACCTGCAAATGCTGGGGGCATTTGGGTTTCTGACCCGCGTCAAGCAAAAGCCGTACTTTGAAAAGTACATCCCAACAGCGGTTCGAACGCTTACAGACAACCTCAAACAAAGCCACCACAAAACCCTGCCCGGGCTGTGCAATCTTATGGATTCAATCAAAGACCCAATTGCAAGAGTTGAAAAAAACAAAGATTGATGAGATAAGCAGATCAAAAGGAGGAAAAATGAGTCCCATCAAAGTAATGGTTAATGGAATTCCCGGTAATATGGCCGTAAATGTGGCAGAACATATATGGGCAGATGATCGTTTTGCGCTTGTGCCCTGTTCTCTGACCGGTCCCGAAATCCAGGCGGCTGAATACAAGCTGGAAACGATTTCCATTCGATTGTTGCAGCCGGAAATTCGGGTGGGTGAAATTGAGAAGATTGTTCAAACCGAAGGCGCGTTCATCAGCGTGGACTATACCCACCCCTCAGCGGTCAACGCCAATGCCGAATTTTATTGCCGGCACCAGCTGCCGTTTGTCATGGGAACTACCGGTGGCGATCGCGAGCAACTGGAAAAGACCGTGCATTCATCGGCGATCGCGGCAGTGATTGCACCCAACATGGGCAAACAGATTGTCGGGTTTCAGGCCATGATGGAATATGCCGCCGAAAATTTTCCGGGCCTGTTCGAAGGATACACTCTGGAAATTAAAGAAAGTCATCAGAAAGGAAAGGCGGACACCAGCGGCACGGCCAAGGCCATGGTTCGATATTTTAACCAAATGGGGCTGAGTTTTAACGAGGATCAGATCATCAAAGAACGGGACCCCGACACACAAGCAACCCAATGGGGAATTCCGCAAGATCACCTGACCGGCCACGGCTGGCACACTTACGCCTTGAGATCTGCTGATCAAACCGTTCGCTTAGAATTCACCCACAATGTCAACGGCCGTGACGTATATGCCAGAGGCACCCTGGATGCCGTCCGATACCTGCACGCCAGGGTCAACGACGGGGCCGCCGGAATTGTCTACAGCATGATTGATGTCCTGCAAAACCGATCGTAACCGATGCCTCAATAAATCGAATGAGTAGAACCTCAGTTTGAAAAGCGGAATCTCACCTCTGATTATTACGCAGGACCAAGAAACTGACACCCAGGCCCTAGCAACAACAATGCCCTGGACTTTATATAATTTTTTGTGATTTTGTCAGCATACTTCAAGTTCGGCCAAACTTGGAGGTCTCTCAATGTATCACCACTTTCAGAACCCCCAATAGTGATTGACTAAATCCCATCTATTTGTTTAATAATATTTAATATGCCATTCCACCTGACCTGACACTGATCTGTAATCCCTGATCCGAATCTTGCATCTTATCCGGCACTGCTTTTATTTGAAGGATCCATATACAAAGTCCTATTGTTTGAAACCTTGACCACAGGGGGTTCCTATGGCAGATGAAGGTTTTAAGCGCAAGCTCGCCGCTATTCTCAGTGCAGACGTCGAAGGTTACAGCCGCCTCATGGACGATGATGAAGAGGCAACCGTCCGCACACTCACTTCTTACCGCAGCACAATATCCAATCTTGTTCAACAATGCAGCGGCAGTGTTGTTGACTCTCCAGGGGACAACATTTTGGCAGAATTCAAAAGTGTGGTAGACGCTGTTAACTGTGCGGTTGAAATCCAGCGTGACATTGCTGGACAAAATGCTGAGTTGCCCGATGAACGCAAAATGCAATTTCGTATTGGCGTTAACCTGGGCGACGTCATCGAAGAAGAGGACCGGATCTATGGTGCCGGAGTTAACATTGCCGCTCGCTTGGAGGGGCTCGCCGACGCGGCAGGAATTTGCATATCCGGTACCGCTTTTGATCAAGTCAAAGGCAAGCTTTCATTGGGCTACCAGTTCGTGGGTGAACAAACCGTCAAGAACATCCCTGATCCTGTGCGCGCCTATAAGGTGCTGATGGAGGAGAAAGATGCCGGAAAACTGATTGGTGTTGAAAAAAAGACGTCAAAAAGAGGGTGGATTTGGGTAGCTGCAGCAGCGGTAGTTGTAGTCGCCTTTGGATTGGGGATTTGGCAGTTTTATCTGCGCCCCCCTGCTGTGGAGCCCGCATCAGTTGAAAAAATGGCATACCCTCTTCCCGAAAAGCCCTCCATTGCAGTGCTGCCTCTTGACAACATGAGCGGCGATCCGGCCCAGGAATTTTTCAGTGATGGCATTACCGAGGATATTATTACTGCTCTCTCAAAACTTGATCAACTTTTTGTGATTGCCCGAAACTCAACCTTTACATACAAGGGCAAGCCGGTCAAGGTTAAGCAGGTCGCAGAGGAGCTGGGCGTGCGCTATGTGCTGGAAGGAAGTGTCCGAAAAACTGAAGATCAGGTAAGGATTACCGCACAGTTGATCGATGCCATTTCGGGTCATCACCTTTGGGCGGAACGCTACGACCGTGATCTAAAAGACATCTTTACTTTGCAAGATGAGATCACCATGAAGATAGTGACCGCCCTGCAAGTAAAACTCACAGATGGAGAGCAGGCCCGCATATGGAGCAAAAAAACAGAGAATCTCGACTTTTATTTAAAACGTATGGAGGGACACGCGGCCTGCCGGGAAGGCACAGTAGAAGGCCACATAAAGGAAGCCCAGATATCACAGGAACTCATCGATATGGAGCCTGAATCTCCGATTGGTTACGCGAGCTTAGGCCATAGTTACTGGTATCTTGCGACGGCTGGAGTGTCACCCCGGGAGAATCTGAAAAAGGCCTTTATAATGACGCAAAAGGCCCTCTCAATAGATGAATCTTTTGCTTCCGCCCATGCCATATTAGGCAGTATCTATTCGATGATGAGAAAACATGAAAAGGCAATTGCCGCAGGAAAGCGATCTATAGAACTTGATCCAAATGGGGCTATGGTACATGGGTTTTTGGGTACGATTCTAAGCTTTGCAGGCAGACAGGATGAAGCAATTGGTTATATCAACAAAGCAATTCGTCTCAACCCCTTTCCTGAATATTGGTACTTTGGTTCTTTAAGCCGTTGCTATCTGCTGAAAGGACAGTATGAGGACGCACTAAAAGCTGCTAAGAAAGCTCTTCTCCGCAATCCAGATGCCTCAGTTAACCATAGGCGCCTGGCCGTTATTTATGCCTTATTAAACCGGCAAGAGGAGGCGAGTGCTGCAACTAAAAAAGCCTTAGAGATAGATCCCAGTCTTTCTGTGAAGAGTCTAAAACACTGGCCGTTTAAAAATCAAGCCGACCTTAAACTCTATGCAGACGCAATGCGCAAGGCAGGATTTCCGGAGTGAGCATAGCTAATCTGCAAATTCATATATCTTGTATGTTTCTCCGTCCTATCCTAAACATCTAAGCAACGTGTAAGAGTCTATTTGACTATCAACTGTAGTGTAGCAGACCGACATATATCTGGTTTTTGAAAACCGTGTTGGAGCGCGGGCCGCTATCATCCGATGATTTGTGCGAAATGCGGATAAATCAGATCTTGCTTTGCTTGCAGAAGTAAAGATACGACACGCTCAATTCCGGGCATTGCATGAAGATTTGCGCTATCATGCGCTGCTGCGACAGGTAATGGGTTCAATTGATGAGCGTTTTAAATTTTAAACCCCTTCGGGGCTTGCCGATCTTACCGCATCTGCTGTGTTAGATGCCGTCCCGCATAGGCAACTATAGCGGAACAGCATCTGCCGTGTAGCTTTGGTCTTCGCTTTCAGCTACGGTCCAACATGGCAGCAACCTCGACAAGCGCTCACCAACTCGGGTCTTAATTGATTAGCCGATCGGATAGCCTCACGCAAAGCCGCAAAGGCGCAAAGGGATATGTAGGTTAGATTATAAACGTATTCAGAGCCGAGCGGATTGGTACGAACAACAATCTAATAAATCACGCGCTCAAGACAAGCCACCATCAAAAAATAATTCCACCATAACTTTAAAAGCTATCTTAAAAAAAGTAGATCACGTTCCCCGCATGAATGCGGGATTTCACATCTGATCTTAAAACATTAAGGTGTTCAACAAAGCAAGGCGAAAACGACTCGGCTGAGCTCGTCGCAGGCCGATTCAAAAGTGGAGCATACACGTTAGTATTCGATCATTTTGAATTGGTTTTACGCACACCTTAATATTCATAAAAATAGATGTGTGATCCCGATTTATCGGGGAAACGCAGTACTTGGGCGTTAGATGCATTTTTAAGATAGCTTTAGCTTTTTGAAATGATGTTCTGCGCTTCCTGTAACGCCTGATCCAGCTTGGCGGGCTTTGTGCCGCCAGCCTGCGCCAGATCCGGGCGACCGCCGCCACCCCCCCCAACAATCGGAGCAATTTTCTTGATGATGTCTCCGGCATGAAAGCGATCGGTAAGGTCTTTGGTCACGCCTACAATCAAAAATGCCTTTGGACCCTTTACGCTTCCCATTACAACAATGCCGGATTTAATCTTGTCTTTGAGCCGGTCTGCCAGTTCTCTGAGAGCGGCCGGATTGTCCACTGTCACCTGCTGGATCAAGACATTTGTATTGTTGATGGTTTGAATCGCCTCACCACCGGCTTCAGCCGACTCTGAGGCTATCTGGGCCTTGAGTCGATCAATCTCTTTTTCAAGCGCTTTATGATCACCGAGCATTTTTTTAAGCTTTGCCGGCAAGGCCTCCGGATTTTCTTTGACCAGATGGGCGGCGTCTTCAAGCAGATTAGACGTCTTCTGGACGTGGTCAAGCGCACCGTCTCCGGTCAGCGCTTCAATGCGCCGCACCCCGGAAGCAATACTGGATTCACTGGTGATTTTGAAAAGGCCGATATCCCCGGTCTTGGCGGTATGCGTACCACCGCATAATTCCTTGCTGAAATCGGACAGCGAAACCACCCGCACGCGGTCGCCGTATTTTTCTTCAAACAGAGCGGTGGCGCCTGATTTAAAGGCTGCCTCTGCTTCCATTTCCTCGGTATGGGTGGGAACGTTGTCCCGGATCTTTTGATTCACACGGGTTTCGATCTCCATTAGCGTATCACGATCCACAGGAGAAAAATGCGTAAAATCAAAGCGCAGGCGATCCGGCGCAACCAGCGATCCTGCCTGTTTGACATGCTCGCCGAGCACCTCGCGCAAAACGGCATGCAGAATGTGTGTCGCGGTGTGATTCAGGGCGGTAGCGGCGCGTTTGGCTCCATCTACCTGAAGCGTTATCCTCTGGCCCTTTTTTATTTTACCGGATATGATTTTGCCTCTGTGGATCACGATTCCGGCAGGATCCTTGATCGTATCGACCACAGTCATTTCAAAATTCTTAGCGGTAATTTTGCCGCTATCGCCAACCTGGCCTCCGGCTTCTGCGTAAAACGGTGTTTCCTCGCTGACCAGCTCAATTTCCTGGCCGGCAGTCGCTTCATCAACATCAGCGCCATTATGCACCAGGAGAGTGACTTTTGAATCGCTGATGATCATATCGTAGCCGTGAAATTTGGGTCTAAATCCCTGGGCCGACAGATTTTTATATGCTTCGCCAAGAGTGTCGAAGGTTACAACCGAGCGAGAGCGGGCCCGCTGCTTGTCCATGAAACGGTCAAATCCGTCTATATCAAGGCTCATATTTTCATCGCGGACGACATCGCGCACAATATCGACCGGGAAGCCATATGTATCATAGAGCTTAAAAATGACCTCACCGGGCACCTGGGACTTGCCCCTGGCCTTGATCTCAGAAAGCGTGTCATTTAACAGCCTCAGACCGGTGTCTAATGTTTCAAGAAATCGAACCTCTTCATTTTCAATAATATTGGTGATAAAGGCCTCAGCTTCGGACAGTTCCGGATAAGCCGGTTTCATGACATCAAACACGACACTGGCGGTTTTATGCAGAAACGGCCGCTTGAGGCCGATGTTGCGACCGTAACGAATGGCCCGGCGTAAAATACGGCGCAGCACGTATCCTCGCCCCTCATTGGCCGGCATAATGCCGTCGCCGATCAGAAATGCCGCCGCCCGGCTGTGGTCTGCGATGACCTTCATGGCCACATCTGTTTCGCGGGATTCGCCGAATCGCTTTTGCGCCAGATGCTCGGCCTCAGCGATGATGGGCCGGATCAGGTCTGTGTCAAAATTGGTGGGCACATCCTGAACGACCGAAACGATGCGCTCAAGCCCCATGCCGGTGTCAATGCTGGGCTTGGGCAGCGGCGTCATTTTGCCGGATGCATCCCGATTAAATTGCATGAACACCAGATTCCATATTTCCAGATAGCGATCGCACTCACATCCCACCGCACAATCCGGTCGGTCGCATCCATATTGCTCGCCGCGGTCCAGCAGGATCTCAGAACACGGGCCACAGGGGCCGGTATCGCCCATGGACCAAAAATTGTCCTCTTCTCCGAATCTGGCGATGCGCTCATCGGGCAGGCCGATGTTTTTGCGCCATAGATCATAAGCTTCGTCATCATCCAGGTAGATGGAGCCGTAAAGCTTGTCTTCCGGCAGCCCATAACCGCTGGTAAGCAAATCCCAGGCAAATTCAATGGCCCCTTCTTTAAAATAGTCGCCAAAAGAAAAATTGCCCAGCATCTCAAAGAAGGTATGGTGCCGGGCGGTATAGCCGACATTTTCCAGATCATTATGTTTGCCCCCGGCGCGAACGCATTTCTGAGAAGTGGTTGCCCGGACATAATCTCTTTTGTCTTCACCCAGAAAGACACGTTTAAACTGCACCATGCCGGCATTGATAAACAGCAAGGTCGGGTCATCCTGGGGAACCAATGATGAGCTGCGAACAATGCGGTGATTGTGTTTTTCAAAATAACGCAAAAATTGGTTGCGTATTTCGTTCCCTGTCATGCATATCTCCAATTTAAACTTTTGCTTTTGGGGCTGTCTCTTTTTCGTCTTCTTTGCTGTCGGTGGCTTCAGCAGCCGAAAGCCCTAATGTTTCTCTGACTCTAACATACATGGACTCAAAAAGATCGGGATTTTCCTTTAAAAACCGTTTAACGTTTTCCCGACCCTGCCCGATGCGCTCACCGGCGTGCGAATACCAGGAGCCGCTTTTTTCGACAATGCCGGTTTCAACTCCCACATCAATTAAATCGCCGTATTTTGAGATGCCCTCTCCATAGACAATGTCAAATTCGGCGTCGGTAAACGGCGGTGCCATCTTATTTTTAACCACTCGAACCCGGGTACGGTTTCCGATAACCTCCTGTCCGTCCTTGATGGCGCCGATGCGCCGGATGTCCAGTCGGACAGAGGAATAAAATTTAAGGGCATTGCCGCCGGTCGTGGTCTCAGGGTTGCCGAACATGACACCGATTTTCATCCGAATCTGATTGATGAAAATAATGGATGTCATGGTCTTGCTGATCGTGCCGGCTAACTTGCGCATCGCCTGGGACATCAATCGGGCTTGCAGCCCCATATGGGAGTCTCCCATTTCACCCTCAATTTCAGCGCGCGGCACCAGCGCGGCCACCGAGTCAATCACAACAATATCAATGGCGCCGCTTCTGACCAGCATGTCCGCAATTTCAAGTGCCTGCTCGCCGGTATCCGGCTGGGCCACAAGCAGATCATCACAATTAACACCCAGTTTCTTGGCATATACCGTGTCAAGGGCATGCTCGGCGTCGATAAACGCTGCGATACCATCCTTTTTCTGTGCTTCAGCTACCGCATGCAGGGCTAGGGTGGTTTTGCCGGACGCTTCCGGACCGTATATTTCAATCACTCTGCCCCGGGGCAAACCGCCGATTCCCAGAGCTTTGTCCAGGGCCAGCGAACTGGTGGAAATAACCGGCACTTCAACAACCGGGCGGCTTCCCAGTTTCATAATGGATCCCTTGCCAAACTGGCGTTCAACCTGGGACATCGCCGTTTCCAATGCTTTTTCTTTATCCGGTGAAATCGTCATAAAGCCCTCCTCCTGGCTTGATATAAATTTCTATCAACAACAATTGGTCTAAATAATGTCGTCACATATCTAACCCGGTCAAGCCGGAAATAACAATTGAAAATTGAATACTGAATATTTAAGGTCCGCCCCCGGCGCATCGATTATTCAAAACTTGCTATAAAATGACGCAGCGACGCGACATGCACAAGTATTCAATATTTAATCGACAATATTCAATCCAAATTGACTCGAGCGACCTTGGTATAAACCGCTCCGGTCGGGTGCAGCTCGCTTTTAAACAGGATGATCCGCTTGGCCTCAAAATCTTCAGTTTCAAATGCATTAAACTTTGCCAGCGCCGCCTGTAGTCGATCGGCAGCAATTTTTCCTTTTACACGACCCAGGGTCAAATGGCCTTTAAACGGACGCTTTTCTGCGGGAAACCCCAGATCCGCCAGGTGCCCGTCAAGCGTCTGCTGCAAGCTTTTCAGGTGGTCCAAATGTCCGCCGAGACCGACCCATATGACGCGCGGCCGCCGGGCATTCGGAAATACCCCCATTCCGCTGGCACTCAGACGCAAAGCAGCACGGTCTCTGGCCACCAGTGTCATGGCATTCACAATTGCATCGGTTCGGTTTACATCGATATTGCCCAAAAATTTGAGTGTCAGGTGAATGCTTTCCGGCCGTACCCATTTGACACGGAAACCATAAGACTTCAGCGTTTCCTGGGCCGCTCCGATCGAGGCCCGAATGCTGTCAGGCAGATCGATGGCGACAAAAGCACGAAAGGTTTCGGTCATCACAAATCAGGAATTTGACATTGGGTATTTGATATTGATTTTTGGCCTTATCAAAAATTTTGGCTTTATTCTCAATTTATTTCCAATAACCAGTAACTAATAACCAATAACCATCCGGCTCATTGATGAGCCGGAGGAGACGGCACCGCTTCGATCTTGGCGGTAATATTATTGCGTATCCAAGAACCATCCCACCATTCGATCGGATTAACAAAGGTATTGTGCACCAGCATACTGAAGTGCAGATGATCACCGCCCGCAAGTCCGGTACTGCCCGTGCGGCCAATTATTTCGCCCTTTGCTACCTGCTGCCCTTTGGTTACGTCGCTGGCAGACAGGTGAGCGTACATGCTGAACAGCCCGAATCCATGATCGATGAGCACCGTTTTGCCATAAATACCCAAGTCTCCGCTAAATTGGACGACTCCGCTGTTGGCCGCCGGAACAGGAGCATGCTGGACCGATGCCAGGTCGATGCCCAGGTGAACCTGTCGGTCAATAATATCACCCGCGTATTCATAGACACGATGGTCGGCAAAACCTGCCTGATTCGCCGATCCGGTCATCCGTTTAAACGCCCCTTGCCAGTATTTGACCGCCGCTGACGTTTGAACCAATTCCGTGAGTTGTTGATAATTTGCCTGACGCAAATCGCGATTGATTTTAATAAATTTTTCGATCAACGAGCCGGTCGGCGGCACGGCCCCGACGGCCTTAAATTCGGGCATCTTACGGTTTAAAAACCGGTCCGAGATGCGGATGTTGTCATTTTTAAAAACCTTTTTGCGAATGTAATTGTTGATTCCGGCCTCAGCATTATTGCCCGCCTGATCATAAGCCCTGACATAAATACGGGTTTCGGGGCCCTGTTGGTATCCTAATCCGATGTAAGCCATCTGAATGCCGGCATCCTGATAATAACCGGCATGGGCAGGGAAAAAATTGTCACCCACCTGAACCCCGCTCCGATGCGTATCCTGCGAAGTCCGGAAAATCACAAGCCCGGAACCGCCCTGAGTCAAATTGTGTACGGTGCTGATCACTTCAATTTCCGGGGGCTGCGTGTCGATGATCAGGTTCTTTTCGAGATATACCCGATTGCCCTTCCACCAACTTCGCCATGAATAGTCCCAGACAGCCAGTCGCAGAATGGCTTCACCATCCGATAATTGATAGGCTGAAGGCTCAAAAGGAATTTCCAGAGTTTGAGTTTTGGTCTTACCGCCGCTGAGAAACCCGGCCGAGGGAAAGTCGGTGTCAACCAGGACCAACTCTTGACCGTCTTTGACCATGGCAATCCAAACTTTTCTCAGGCCACTCTGAGGGTCAGCCAGAGAGATGGAAAATTTCTGTGACTTTCCTACATAGGGCGATGCAAGCTCAAAACCAACTTGGGGGGTTTGGCCCTCGAAGCGAATCAACAGAAACCAAAAAACGGGCACCAATATGATGATGCCGGCAATTAGCAACAATCCGCGTTTCTTACGTTTCGTTTTTTCTTTCAACTGGTTACACTCCAATCAGGTGCAGTAAACAAACTAGAATTAATAACAGGTCAAAGTTGCAGAATCAAGGCCTCTTTTCGTTTCTTGACTTTTGGCAATGCAAGCGCTAATTTTTTTCCATCATTTAAAAAACGGGTATTATCAATCCGTTAAGATGTCGCGCGCCTTTGCCGCGCGGTTCGCGCTGCAAAGGCGCGCGATGGTTTCATTAATCCACTATGGCAACTGTTTACAAAAAACCGAAAAAGCTCAAATTCATATTGCTGGCCACCATCGTGATCGCCCTGGGCACTGTTATCGCAATTTATATTCAATTTCGATCGGACACAAAAGTCGTGGAACAGGTAACGGAACCGAATGAACCGGATGCCACGCTATCGGTGAATAAAATACAGCAGACAGCTACGCGAGATGGAAAAAAGGAATGGAGCCTCGAGGCCAGCTCAGGTCACTATCTGGATAAGACCCAGCAATTGTTATTGAAGGACGTAAAGGTTACTTTTTTTCTCAAAGATAAGAGCGAGATTACTCTGATAGCCGATCAGGGCACACTGAATACCGACACAAGTAATATTGAGGTTTCCGGCAATGTTGTCCTGAAAAACAACGAATACAAGCTGTTGACCGAAATTTTGAGCTATGTCCACGATCAACGCGTGCTGTATTCGAAAGCCCCGGTAAGGATTTCCGGCACATCGGCCGAGTTGGCGGCTGAGTCGCTAACTTTTGACCTTGATGCCAAAAGACTTACGCTGGAAGGCGGGGTTGCAACCACTATTGATGAAGATTTTACCCTCTAAATTCGGCCATCGTTGCCGCTTGAATTGCAGCTTAAAGGCAATGGTCATTGTGGCCGTGGTTGGTTTGATATTTCAAATTGCTGCAGCAAGTGAGCCCTCCGATCATCGTATTCATATTTCCAACACCAAAACCATTCGGATTACGGCTGATAAGCTGATTGCTGAAATCGATGCTGCAGAAATAGAGTTTTTCGGAAATGTTAAAGCGCAACAATCAGGGGCGGTGATAACCGCAAACCGCTTAAAAATTGTTTACGATCCGTCTGCTGTAAGTCAAAAAGGCAATTCTCCCAAAACTGAAGCCATCCGTAAAATCATTGCCACCGGACGTGTCAAAATCGTATATGATAATATCGTTGCTGAAGGAGATTCGGCTGAATATACAATAAAATCAGATGTTTTTATCCTTACTGGCAATCCGTCCCGGGTGAGCCGCGACAGTCAATTGATTACCGGATCAAGATTCACCCTGAAGCGCTCAGACGGGACCCTGACGGTTGAAGGCAGTGGGCAGGATAGAGTCAAGGCCATCTTTAACGCTGATTAATCGTAAACAAAATGAAAAATAGGTCTTACGTATCAAAAAGTTGCCGTTTTCTGCGTTTTTAAGCACCAACTTATTTTAATTTAATGCTAAATAGACTTTAAATGCATTTTCATTTTGTTTACCCTTCGGGAAAGCCGATCTTACCCCATCTTCTGCGTTGCCAGGGGCTAGCGGTAGACAACTACAGCAAAGCCCCTGGACGCCTTGAAGCTGAGGCAACCTCGACTTTCGCTCAATCAACGTTCAACACTGATTGATCGTAAACAAAATAGATCGCATAAACGACGTTCTACGTCCATTTGTAATGCTTGCAATTTTCGTGCAACTCATCTAAAATGAGATAGTTGAATTGATCCAGCGCCGCTGGCAGCGTATTGAAAAACCGGTTTCATAGCGGCGTGGCTGTTTGCAGCGCTTGCATCAAATCGAATAAGATGACAACACTGTATCTTCAAAATCTGATAAAAAAATATGGCGGACGCCAGGTTGTCAATTCGGTCAGCCTCAATATCGGAAGTGGCGATGTGGTCGGCTTGCTCGGCCCCAATGGAGCAGGTAAAACCACGACATTTTACATGACGGTGGGTTTGGTCAAGCCGGATGGCGGCAATGTGCTGCTTGACGATGAAGATATAACTGATTACCCTATGCATATCCGATCTCGCAAAGGTGTCGGCTATCTTCCTCAGGAAACATCTATCTTCCGAAAGCTGTCTGTTAGACAAAATGTGATGGCGATTCTTGAAGTTCTACCGATTTCTAATTCTGACAGGGCTGAGCGGGCTGATATGCTGCTTGAAGAGCTGGGCATCACGCATCTAGCCGATCAAAAAGCCAGCCTGCTGTCAGGTGGAGAAAAAAGGCGGCTTGAAATTACAAGATCACTTGCCATTAATCCTTCATTTATACTATTAGACGAACCATTTGCCGGTGTAGACCCGCTGGCAGTCAATGATATTAAGAATATAATCGAACATTTGAAGAGGCGCGGAATCGGAATCCTAATTTCCGATCACAATGTCAGAGATACGCTGGGTGTATGTGACAGAGCATACATATTGTGCGACGGGCAGGTGATCGAGTCCGGAAGTCCGCAAAAAATTGCCAACAGCGAAGCCGCATGCAGGGTATACTTAGGAGACGAGTTTAAATTATAAAATGGCACTTGAATTAAGACAACAGCTCAAATTAACGCAGCAGCTTATCATGACGCCCCAGCTGCAGATGGCCATCAAATTGCTGCAGCTATCCCGTTTGGAACTGCTTGACACCATCCGCCAGGAACTCGAAGAGAATCCGGCCCTTGAAGAAGTTCAGGAGAGCATTTCCAACGACAACCTGCCGGAACAGTCTGAAAAATCATCTGAAGACTCCGCCAAGACTGAAGAAGTCACGATTGACGAAAAAATTCATGACGACATCGATTGGAGCAACTATCTGGGGGAATACAATACTCCCGGACGGGTAAGCTTTGAGTCTGAAGATCGTGACGCTCCGCGCTTTGAAGCCTTCATCGCACCCAAAAAATCATTGCGCGATCATTTGTTATGGCAATTTCTGATGATAAAACCCAATGCCGAAGAAGAAGCGATCGCCAGTCAAATCGTAGGCAACCTCAATGCAGACGGCTTTTTAGATTGTACCGTTGAAGAAATCGCCTCCATGAGCAACAGATCTGTCGAGGCGGTTGAGCAGACGTTACTTCAAATGCAATCTTTTGATCCAATTGGTGTATGTGCTCGAGATCTTAAGGAGTGCCTGCTTATTCAGGCCAAACATTTCGGTTTCGAAAATACAATCGTTTGCGACATCATCAATGAACATCTTCACGATCTGGAAAAGAAAAATTACAAGGGTATTTGCAAAGCATTAAAAATCGGCATGGATGATGTGGTTTCGACGGTCAACATTATCAAGGCATTCGAGCCCAAACCCGGCCGCCAATTTAGCGAAGAAACGCCGCAATATATCAATCCGGACATCTACGTCTATAAGCTTGAAGACGATTTTGTGATTATGCTCAATGATGACGGGATGCCCAAACTGCGCGTCAATTCATTCTATAAAAAAACCATCAGTCGCGGCAAAAAAATTTCCGGAGAGGCCGAAGATTACATTCAGGACAAAATACGGTCGGCAGCCTGGTTGATAAAAAGCATCCATCAGCGCCAGAAGACCATTTATAAGGTTATGGAGAGCATCTTGAAGTTTCAACGGGATTTCTTTGAAAGGGGCATTGCCTATTTGAAGCCCATGGTGCTCAGAGATGTGGCTCAGGATATCAGCATGCACGAATCCACTATTAGCCGCGTTACAACCAATAAATACGCTTACACCCCGCAGGGTATCTTTGAATTAAAATACTTTTTTAATAGCTCTATCAGGCGGGCGCATGGTGGCGATATTGCATCTGCCAGTGTTCAGGAAAAAATACGGCAAATCATTGCGGCTGAGGATCCTAAGAAGCCATACAGCGACGATAAAATCTCACAACTTTTAAAACAAGATCATGACATTCACATCGCACGTCGAACCGTTGCGAAATATCGTGAAATGCTCAAAGTGTTGCCATCCAACAAACGCAAACAAATTTAGGGGGGATTTCGTATGCAGACATCGGTAACATTTAAGAACCTCGATTCTTCCGACACCTTAAAATCATATGTTCAAGATAAGCTCGATCGTTTTGATCGTTTACTCGATAATCCAGCCGAGGCCAATGTGGTGTTATCCGTTGAAAAATTTCGACATATGGCTGAGATCAATATCGTTGGCGACCGTTTGACGATAAACGGCAAAGA
This sequence comes from Desulfobacterales bacterium, assembly GCA_050122475.1. Taxonomy (GTDB): domain Bacteria; phylum Desulfobacterota; class Desulfobacteria; order Desulfobacterales; family JAHEIW01; genus JAHEIW01. Next base: position 18,691 of record JASFIV010000039.1, read on the forward strand.
AGAAACCGCAGATATGTACTCGGCAATTGACATGGTCCTAGATAAAATGGAGAAACAAATAAAGAAAAGTAAGGAAAAAATTCGGGAACGCCGCAGCAACGCCAAGCCCTTAAACCAAAGTATCCTGGAAGAAGATATCAGTGGCACCGATGATGAATCGGAAAGTCACATTCGGATCAAGCACATCGAATATAAACCCATGGATGTCGAAGAAGCTGCCCTGCAGCTGGACCTGCTCGATGACAATTTTTTAGTGTTTACCAATGCCCGTTCAGATCAGGTCAACGTTCTATATCGACGCAAAGACGGCCATTACGGGTTGATTCAACCAAGCAGCTAACCTCATCGCGGGTAGCAGGTTTTGATTGCCGCAACTGCGCAAAGGTGCTATAACGCGCTACCCGCTTCTCTTTTTATTAAAAATCCAAATCTGTAAAGACCGGAACACCTGAGAAGATACGAGTAGGACGTACATGAAAATTTTAGATGTCATGCCGAAAGAAGCGATTTTAGATGACCTAAAGTCGCAAAACAAAAAGGGGCTGCTTGAGGAATTGGTGACCCCCTTGGTCGCTAGTACCGGTCTGAATTCTGACAACCTGGTGCGCGTGCTAATGGAAAGAGAACGGCTTGGCAGCACTGGAATCGGCGGGGGTATCGGCATTCCGCATGGCAAAATAAAAGACCTCGAGTCCCTGGTGCTGGGATTTGGTTTGAGCCGCAAAGGTATTGATTTTGAATCGATTGACGGAGAACCGACCCACATTTTCTTTGTACTGATCACGCCCGAGGATTCAACCGGGCTTCACCTGAAGCTTTTAGCTCGCATCTCGCGAATTTTAAAAAATGATCACTTCAAAGAGCGACTTCTGAATGCGACCGATCGGGATGAAATATTTGAAATCATCAAAGAGGAGGATGAAGAGTTCTAAACCGCAGCGTTCATACAGACTTTATAAATTTTTTAACTTCGAAACGCATTATTCCATAATTCCAATATTCCAATCAAAGCGTATCGTTTTTTTAGAATTTTGCACGAGTCGGAGGCTTTCATATGCAAGGCATTTAAGGGCGAAGCTATAGTGTACTATGCTTCGTTCTTAATAACGCAGCAGATGGAAGCCTCCGGCTCGCCCGTAGGGTTAAAATTAATGAGATAATATGATTCTATTCCATATTAATTAATCAATTTGTGTAATTAATAAATAATTTGATGAATTTACTATTATTAAAATAATCTAAGCTTCTCATTAATTTTAATGCAAAATTCTCGTTAATTCTGTTAAGTGAAACAACTAATTATCATTATAATAACCGGCCTATCTGGCTCCGGGAAAAGCACGGCCATGGCAGCATTTGAGGATGCCGGCTTTTACTGTGTGGATAACATGCCGGTCGCCCTCCTCCCCAAATTTCTGGAATTACCCATCGAAAGTGATACTGGAATTGCCGGCATAGCCCTGGCAATGGACCTGCGGGAAAAGGGATTTCTTTCAGAATATAGCGGCGTATTTGAATCGCTTAAAAAGGAAGGTTACACATTTGAAATTCTCTTTCTGGAAGCTGAAGAGGATATTCTGGTGCAGCGTTATAGCGCTACCCGCAGGCAACATCCGCTTTCGCAGCAGGGCAAAAGCCTTCTGGAAGGCATCCGCGCCGAAAAGAAGCAATTGGCCGATTTAAGGGCAGTTTCTGATAAAATCATTGACACCTCCAATTATACGGTGCATGAACTCAAAGCCAGTATAATGGAAATTGTCCGCAAAAGTAAGGTAAAGGTGTCAATGCGGATTCAGGTGGTTTCTTTCGGTTTTAAATATGGGGTACCCCACGATGCCGACCTGATCATCGATGTGCGCTTTCTGGTCAATCCCTATTTCGTTTCAGAACTAAAGCATTTGGATGGCAACCATACGAAGATAAAAAAATTTGTTTTAGGCCATCCGGAAACCCAGACTTTTTTAAATAAATACCTGGATTTACTTGACTATTTGATACCCCAGTATGAAAAGGAAGGCAAAGCCTATTTAACGATTGGCGTCGGTTGTACCGGCGGAAGACACCGCTCGGTGACCATTGCAGGCGCTATATTTGATCATTTTCGAAAAACAAAAGAGCAAATTGAAATCGTTCATCGTGACCTAGATCAGTCGGGATAGCGTAAACTTTTCTTGAAAAACAAGTGCACCATAATTAAAAAGGATTATATGCTCACGCCAAGCCGCCAAGCTCGCAAAGATTAATGATTTAAAAGATAAAAATAACTTGGCGTCTTTGCGCCTTTGCGTGAGGCTAAATCTTAAGTCCATTTTAGGCACTTACTGAAGGAGCACCATGATCGGCATTGTTATCGTAACACACAGTCAACTGGGAGATGCGCTTATTGAAGCATCTGAATTTATCATCGGCAACAGACCGGAGGCCCTGGTGTCAGTATCAATTGATCTGACCGAAAGCGCTGAGGTGTTGCGAACCAAGATCGCTGAAGGTATCAAAAAAGTCCAAAGCAAAGACGGTGTTCTGATATTAACCGATATGTTTGGTGGAACTCCATCCAATCTAAGTTATTCGTTTCTTGAAGAAGGGCGCATAGAGGTTATCTCCGGTGTCAACCTGCCCATTTTAATCCAGGCAGCCAATATACGCAGCAAAATGGACCTCAACACGCTGGCTGTTAAACTTGAAGAATTCGGCAAAAAGAGTATCTCCCTGGCAAGCAGCATACTAAAAGGGAATAAGCGGAGTTAGCTTATGCCAGATTGGCACCTGGACGCGGTAACGCCCCGGGACTTGGATAAAATCCTTACCATCGACCGCAATGCATTTAAGAGATCCTGGAATCGAAAATCATTTTTACAAGAGATAGATCGCACAGATGCATATAGCTATGTCGCCCGAACACAGTCGGACAACGGGCGCATGGATATCATCGCTTATGTGTTTGTGCGCATCCTCTTGAAAGAAATGCACATAATGCGAATTGCGGTCGCAGCGGGGTATCAAGCCAGGGGGGTCGCCACTGCGTTGCTGCAGCAATGCTTTAAACTGGCCAAGCAGCATCAGGTTAGTGCAGTTTATATTGAAGTGCGTCCCAAAAATAAATCGGCAATTACGCTGTATAGCAAGACCGGTTTTCAAATGCTGGGGACAAGGCCCAATTATTATCCGGAAACCGGCGAAGATGCGCTGGTGATGGTAAAACTTTTAGAGGTGCAAGAATGACTGTAAAAATAGGTATTAATGGATTTGGACGGATCGGACGCCTCGTGTTTCGAGCCGCGTGGAACCATCCTGAAGTTGAAGTCGTTGCCATCAACGACCTGGCCGATGCTGCCACCATGGCGCATCTGCTTAAGTATGATTCCGTTCACGGAAGATTCGGCATAGAAGTCGCTGCCCGGGAAGACCGGCTGCAGATCGACGACAAGTCCATCGCCATCCGATCCATCAAAGAGCCCGCCAAAATTGGCTGGGATGAATTGGGTGTTGATATTGTGGCGGAATGCACCGGGTTGTTCCGGGACCGCGAAGGGGCTTCCGGGCATCTGACGGCCGGTGCCCGCAAAGTGATTATATCAGCGCCAGCCGGCGATCCGGATATCACCGTTGTCATGGGTGTCAACTCAAATCAGTATGATCCACGCCGGCATCATATCATTTCAAATGCCTCCTGCACGACAAACTGTCTGGCACCGGTCGCTAAAGTGATACTGGAAAATTTCGGTTTAAAGAGCGGATTGATGACCACCATCCATGCCTATACCGGTGATCAGCGGCTGCTGGATTTTCCACACAAGGATTTGCGCCGTGCGCGGGCAGCAGCGCTCTCGATGGTGCCCACCACCACCGGCGCAGCCAAAGCAGTATCCCTGGTGCTGCCGGAATTGGAAGGCAAGCTCAACGGATTGGCCATTCGGGTTCCAACGCCCAATGTCTCTCTGGTAGACTTTGTAGCAACTGTCGAAAAGCCCGATATGACCGTCTCGGAAATAAATTCGGCCTTGAAAACAGCATCGGAAGGATCGCTGGCCGGTATTCTGGGATACAGCGAAGAGCCTCTGGTTTCGATTGATTACAACGGATCTTCATTTTCTTCAGTCGTCGATGCCCCCACAACTTATGTCGTCGGCAATATGGTGAAAGTGCTTTCCTGGTACGATAATGAATCCGGTTACTCTCATCGGATGGTCGATCTGGCTGCCATGGTGGGCTCCCAGTTGTAATTTCAGATGTCAGCTACTGGCTTCTGGCCGCTGGCAACTAAACCGCGAAATTCAAAATGCGCAACTCGCTGCGCGGAAATTTCAACCTTTGAACCCTGATTGTGGGGTCGTAGCGCAACGCGCGAAGCCCCAAACCCTGAACCCTTCCATGAGAAGGCAAAGTCAAGAGTCCAGTTCACGGACAACCTTTTTTTTACGAGCCCTGACCGTCACGCTTCCATTCGCACTTTCGTTGAGGGCTTGCCAGCGCCCGGGTGCATGTT
>JASFIV010000040.1:0-23097 GCA_050122475.1 Desulfobacterales bacterium
AGCAGCGCCACCGGTGAACCCAACTTCATAATCAACACGCCGCCGAATATGATGGCCAGGTGCATCAACATAATTCGCTTGTAAGGGCGCATCATGATATCTTTCATTTTTAGCAACAGGTATTGTTGCCCGTTTATAAAGTTTTTAATGAAAGATATACCGTGGCTGACAAAAAGACCCACGGCCGGCCATTCCAGCCCCGGTGGTCGACCATGCCACAACTGCATCACAACACCATACAACAGCTGTATAAATATGAGCGGACCTATCCAGGCACCGGAATCGGCCATGGCCTCATCAGGGGATCCAATTTTAAAAAGGACCAGCAAAAAAACACCGTGCACGGCACAAAAGCCGCCAAAATGCACGCAGAAAAAGGGAATCATAAACAATTTTTGGAACTGCTTGGATCGGGATTCAACTTTTACCAGAAGCATGCGCAAAATGTTGAAGAATCCGACAATTAAGTTTTCTATCCAGTATAGCAGCACAATGGCCGCCGCATCCCAGCCCAGAAAAACAACACCGATCAGCGGTACCAGATTGGCAACCATCAGGGCGATGATGGAAGGCGAGGGCTTTTGCGCGGGCTTATTTGAATCAGGCTGTGTCATCAGAAGCGATACTCGAATAGGCTGTAATTATTTACAGAACAGGTTATCCACGAAACGTTATCAGGGTCGGAATCAAAATCGCGGCCATAATCCCCAGAACAATTAGCGCAATGGACATCACAGCCAGGATACCGATAAATTTCCAGAACGATTTCTGATACGCGATGGCTTTGCCCAGTTCGATCGCATCGCCGGACTTCAAAAATACGCTGACAGCCGTTGAAAATTTTGAAAGCCAGATCGATGGTACCAGATAAAATACGCTGGACAGGATATATAGTATGCCCATAAATACCAACGGCGGCGTTTTTTCAGATACCGGAATAAAGCTTTCACCCACAATCACGCCCAATCCGGCCAGAATCATCAGCCCGGTGCCGATAAAACCCAAAACTGACAGCAAACGGGTCCAGGGCCAAGTTGCCCGTAATGATTTGCGGATGTAGTTCAATATGGCTCTGTCGCGATCGACGCTGCCATCCGGACCCATTTCTTTGAGTTCCAGTCCGTTGCTAAAACTTTGCATGGTCTGCTCCTTGCTAGCAATGGATTGTCAATAGCTAAGCCCATTTTCGCATATTGTGATTAAAAATGCAAAAAAGACAGCGGTAAGACATTAAATTTACAACAATATTCAGACAGCTTGGCAGCCGGATGAAATTGAGGCGATTTTCAGGCGATGTTGCCAGCCGGACCCGGAGCATGCACCTGGACAGCCAAAATTGACGATTTGGATAAATTCGACTATAATTAAAATATCTGATTCGGAATGGAGAATCCGCACATATGATAACGCTTCGCTGGCCGATGATCGTGTCGGCCGTATGCCTTCTGCTGTTTTTGTCCAGCCCGACAATCCAAGCAAAATCAGCCTCATCCACATCCCGCTATGACCAGGGGTGGCAGGCTTATGACGCCGGGCACTACGCCAAAGCATTTGAATTGTTTCTCGCTGCGGCACAAATAGGCCATCCATATGCCCAGTATAATGTCGCCAATATGTATGCCCAGGGACGCGGCATTCGCTGTGACCGCAGCAAGGCCAAATCCTGGTATCTAAAGGCCGCCGAGCAGGATCTGGCAATCGCCCAGTACAGCCTGGGTATGCTCAATGCCAGTGATGTCACCAAAAACGATACGGATGCAAAGCAACATCTGGATATCGCCATCGGATGGTTGTTTAAGAGCGGGTTGACGCATCTAAAAAATGATAATCTCAGCGGTGCCCGGCAGGCCTATGATTCAATTGCTGAACTTGCCGGCGATCACCCCCTGGCCGAGCAGCTCAGCTGCAAAATCGAAAGCAAAGAACACATTCAGGATGCCGACTCCCGTATCGCATCTTTTGCCGGCGCCTCTTTCGGCACCGGATGGCCGATCTCAGCGGGCTATGTGATTACCAATCATCATGTGGTAGACTCGGCCGCGGAAATTTTACTTTTAGACGCCTACGGCCAACAGATAAAAGCCCGACCCATCCTATCGGATACCGTTCACGATATCGCCATTTTGAAGGTGGTTGACACCGCGCTGCTGCCACCGGCCCTTCCACTGTCTACCACCGACATCAATGTCGGCGCCAGAGTGTTTACCATGGGCTTTCCCCGTATTGATGAGATGGGCGTCACCCCCAAGCTGACAGATGGCGTCATTAGCAAATTGTCCGGACTGCAAAATGATCCTGCCAGCTATCAAACAACCGTACCCATCCAGCCGGGCAACAGCGGCGGTCCGCTGCTAAACATGCGAGGTGAAGTCGTTGGCGTGGTGCGCTCAATGATTGGTGTAAGGCATATGCAAACCGGCGAAACCCGTGCTTTTGAAAATGCCAGCTGCGCAACAAAAATTGACCGGCTGTCCAAAATTCTCAGCAAACTGCAACCGCCTGCGGATGCCCTTCAAACGTTGCCCCATGAGCCGGAAAACATGGCCGCTCTGAGAATACGCCTGCAGAACTCACTGCTGATCGTGGTTGCGCGCTAGTGTCGTGTCATACGGGAATATGAAAAATTCCACTGTTATCTCTTTCCCATCTGAAAGCTTGTATTTAGAAAATTACAAGCACCAAAAAACAAATCACAAACAAAAGCAGCAGCCCTCGAAGCGATGCGACGCAGGCCCATAAAGTGGGTTTTGGGTTCAACGCGATCACCTACCTTACCCGGCACTATATCGTCATTCGACCTCAATAATCGCAGATGCGCTTCCGGATATTCATATGTCGAAGACTTGCCGCAAACCGGCTCGGTCGACAAAAATTTATCGAACCACCAACCAGACGCCCAGCAGCATAGAGCATAGGCCCAACAAACGCGTAAGTTCCATCGGGCGCACTGTTGCACCAAAAAAACCGAAATGATCGATCAAAGCAGCAATCAGAAACTGGGAAGCGATGATTAATGTAAATCCTTTGGCAACCCCCAACCGAGGCACAACATAACCGATGGATCCGACAATAATCAGGCCCAGAAACCCGGCACCGTATGCATACCAGGGAACACTTTGCCAGTTTTTTAGATTGCCGCCGCGCAAAGCGGCCAGCAGCAGCGTAATCACAAGCCCGCCGCCGGCATAGGTGATAAAAACGCTGGTCAGTGTTCCCAGAGCGCGATCCATCAATCCCATAAACTGCGCTTGGAGGGTAACCGCGACCCCTGCCATAACGGCAATACCGATCAGAAAAAGGGTGCTCATCTTTCAATTCCTCGTGCGATCATTTAAACATATTCAAATAACAGGCGGTTCCGGGATTTCATTTTCCTGCCGGTGTTTACGCCATGCTAAAAATCCACCCACGCGTACGCCGAACCAGGCGATAAAATCAATGATCGCAAAACCATTAACCTGCAGTCCGGCATCACGGAACAGATCATCCCACGCCTTGCGCCCGACGTTTTCCATATAGGGCTCGATTTGACCGCTAGCGTTTTTGCGCCATAATTGATTAAAGCGGTATCCATAATCATGAATCAAGCCGGGAATTAACAACAAACCCACCGGGCTGAGGATGGCCCAGAAAATACGGGGAATAGAGGCGCCGTCAAACTTAAAATCTTTGGGAAGCACGATCTCATCGCCATTTTCGCGTATGAAATGCCAGTTCTGTTTGAGTTGCCACTTGCGAATATCAAACAACCATACCAGCACCCGCATAATAAAGGGTCTATTCTTCGTTGGGATTGGCAGTGGCACAAGAACCGGCATTTCCTCATCGGCCATCAGCGGCGTTACATCTTTTCTGATAAGCAGATAAAGAAAAAATAAAATGATGATGATCAACAAGAGGGCAACAGAAACAATTCCCACGATCTGGAAAAACAGCATGTTTGCCTCCTTGGTCTATTCAGCTGGCGGCCTGTTTAGCAGTTTAGGAAACGAAAACCGGAGACGGGCCCGAATTAATCTTTTTTAAACCGAATTAAATATTCGGTTTTTATGGATTGAAGATACTGCCAGTGCGTTTTGCGCGTCGGCGTCGCACGGACTTCCATCCAGCATTCCTCGCACAAAACTTTTGCATGGTGAAGGTGCGCTTCTCCGGTCTCAACTTCAGCGTGGCATTGACTGCATCTGGTAGGCATGTTGTTTATGCGTTTTGCTTTAAGGAAATGGTCCGTTCTTTACATGTGTTGGATTAAAAGTTTCGTTCATGCCTTATTTTTTCGTAACTTTCCTGGATTTCACGGAACCGATTTTCGGCAAATTCGATAAATTCCTCCGGAAGTCCTTTTGAGATGATGACGTCGGGATGAAAGTCCTTGACCAATTTCTTGTAGTTGGATTTAATTTCTTCGTTTGTTGATTCAGGTGTGCAGTTCAGCATTTTGTAGTGTTTATCGAGGTCATCGAAATAGACTGCTTTTAAGTCTTCATATTGATTATCGCTGATGTTAAAAATGTCTTTCACTCTCTTTAATGCGGCTTCTTCGGCAGAATGAAAAGTGCCGTCGGCCGCAACGATTTTGAATAGGAGATCAAAATAGGAGTGAAGCAACGTGGGCTGGTCTTTTACCGCCTGGTACACCTGGGTGGCAAAATCATCGATCCGGTAAGGTGAATTTTTGGCTTCGTTGAAAACCTGCCGGGCAAATTGCTTTTCGGTTTCATCAATCGGCAAGTTGTTGATAAAATCCTGCACAACGGCAATTTCATCTCTGGTGACCACCCCGTCTATTTTGGAAAGCTTGCCCAGGATTGAAAACAAGCTGATAAAAAAGGCCGCCTGGTTTTGCTCAGCATATTCAAATTCGGGTCGCGGTATGGCCCTGGGATCCTGTCTGATAAAATCGGCCTTCTTATCAATCAACACATGCCCCAGTGCTGCCCCGGCAATGGCACCAAGGGGCCCGCCCAGCAGCATACCCAATGATCCTAAAGCTAGTTTTCCAAACCAACCCATTGATATCCTCCTTTAAAGACAACAATTGCGCTTTCAACTTCGAAAGTGATAGCTGAAAAATAAAGTGTGGTCAATAAGGTGAAAATGAAAAGTAAGGGGACGCCCATAAAATTATAAGTTTCTATGCAAATCTCTGGTGACGGCTAAAAATAAAACGCGAAACTTATAATTTTATGGGCGTCCCCCTATTTGACTCATTAACGTTAACGAATTAACTAATTCTGGAGGCCGGGTGAAATGGATAGATGCGATTTTTTCTTCATATAGTGGTAGGATTTAACCAGTGCTTTTACGAATTCCCGGTTTTCTGAGAAAGTGCCGGCTAGATTGATGCCGACATTGTACAGACCGCAATCATTTTTGACGCAATAAATAACCGCACCCCACACTTCCATTTGTTTTTTATCCAGATCGAAAAACACCAAGATAATATCCTCTGAGCTGATGGCCTGAAATGTTTCAATCCGGATCCCCGTCTTGCTCACATCACGAACCATGGCGACGTTGTGAAGTGAGGACCTGCTGTTTGAATCCAGACTTAAAAAGGCGATCGGATCACAGATGGGAACTCTGGGACTTTTTCGTCTCTCAGTCTGTCTCATAAATTTATTATCGGCGAGACCATTGAAATCTTTATTTATTAAACATCTTAAGATTTTACAGGAAATTGCCGATATTAGTTCCATCCTTTTTGGGGCAGATGAATCCTTTGAATTTAGCGAACATTCTGAGCTGACCGGCAAATACAGATAGAAGGTGGTTCAATTGAAAGTACCCGAATTTATTAAAAAATCTGCGCTGCATCAATTCAAAATCGATAAAAACACCATCGAGCATATTATTGACGGTTCGATTGTGATCAACTCAATTGAGTTGATGCTCGAAATTTTAGATAAATACCCGGATAAGCCTGAACTGGTGAGAATTTATGCGGATTTGCTTTTAAAGAATAAGATGCAAGATGGCGCGGCCAGAGCCTATAATCGGACCGCTATCCTTTTTTTGAACAGCGGCAAGATGTTGCCGGCCATTGTCGCCAAAATTTCCCAGTGGCATATTGAGATGCCGTCCGATCAAAATGTGAAGGCCTTTTTGACCGAGCTCGACAGCAACCAGAATAAAAAACTGCCGATCGGTCATTTCTTTTCTAAATTAACCATCCATGAATTGAAGGCGCTCTGCTCGCTGTTTGAAAATATGCGCTTGCCGGTCAATCAGGTGGTAAAAGAAATTGGCGATCCTGAAGATCATCTGTTTTTTATCGTATCCGGCCGATTGAAGGATTCCATTTACCTGACACTGCAAAATCAAAGAAAAGTGTTTCGCAAACCCACCCTGGTATTGGCGGAAAATGATTTTTTTGGTGATATTTATCCCTTCAACAAAGAACAACGGTCTCAGTCCTATATCGAAACCATAGAACCGACAGAATTGGTCAGGGTCCCCAAAGAAAAACTGATGCGCATATGTCGTAAATACCCCAATATCGAGCTGGGGATTATCGACTTGCTGAGTATCCGCTCGCTGTCCGACCAGGAGGAATCTCCGGAAATCATTCGAAAGGAAACCCGCCATAAATTTTCCCTGATGCTGGAGTTGGAAATATATCCGGAGCATTCACCTGATGAAGCCATATACCTTGAGGGCGCATCAGAAGATATTTCGATTGGCGGCATGAGCATCACCGTTGATCATAGCAAAATATCCGAGCCCTGGAACATCTCTACGCTGTACGAAAGTGCAACCAATGCGAAGATATATGTCAGTGTGGTCACCCACACACTGCTGCTGAAAATCTCAGGTAAGATCGCCTGGCGCCGCGAAGTTGTGCATAGCGGGGCCAAAGCACTGGCAATCGGCATGCAATTTGATGATATGTCCCCCAAAATCAGGGGGCTATTGTTTGCTCTTTTCAACAGCTTAGACTAAATTGAGCGTTTCAAATTAGTCACTAAATTGGCCCAACAGGCTCAAGCACCTCAACGGAAAGACCTGCCGCCCCCTTTACACTCTTGTTATCCGGATTTAACTTGGAATCATCAAGGAGCTTATTTGTGATGATTCTAAAACCATGCACTTTATATTCAGTTATCTCCTTTATAGCCATTACTACAGCTCTGTGCTTTGGGCCGCTGATTGTGGAAGCCGAGGATAGCCAAAATAACCCGGCGGCGACGGCGGCTGTCTCACATATTCTGGACGGAAAAAGTTTTAAAGGGCCAACAGGGGAAAAGGGCAAAAAAACCCACCATGAAGATGTATTGGTCTTCAAAGACGGACTATTCACTTCATCCATGTGTTTTGAATATGGATTTACGGGTGGTCCCTATACCGCCTGGACAGAAGGGAATCTGATCCATTTTGAGGCTGAAACCCTCAGCCCCACCCATGGCAAGATGAATTGGAAAGGCACCCTGCAGGGCGATACCATGGTCGTCGATTATTCATGGACCAAGCGAAGATGGCTTTGGACCACTTATCGGGAATATTGGTTCAGGGGAACGCTGCAATAACAATACGGTGATCACTATGTCCGAGGTCCACCAGGCACCTGCTGAAACGCCCAAGCTCAAACTGCTGATTAAAATTTTCTTGCTGATTGGAATTCTGGCGTTCATCAATTATGGCGGTGGCCTGGTGGTGCATAAACTCGAATTTCAGCTCTGGCCCGAGCATGAGAATTTGATGATGACGATGCTGTGGTTGTCCATCGGGATCTATATCCTGTGGATGACGCTGCCATTTGTGCCGGGCATCGAGCTGGGGCTGGCCCTGATGATTATGCTCGGCCCGCAGGGTGTGGTGCTGGTCTATCTGTGCACCCTGCTGTCCCTGTCGCTGAGCTTTGCCATTGGGCGGTTGATTCCGCTTAAGATCCTGGCCCGGTTTGTGGGGTGGCTGCATCTAAACAAGGCCCGGGAGTTGATGATCAAACTGGAACCGTTGAATCGTAAAGAAAGATTTGATGTTCTGGTGCAAAGCGCGCCATCCAAATTTATACCCTTTTTGCTTGAACATCGCTACCTGATGATTGCTCTCCTGTTGAATCTGCCCGGCAATGCGCTGATCGGCGGTGGGGGTGGCATCGGATTGATTGCCGGCATGAGCAAACTGTTTTCCTTCCCCCGATACCTTCTGTTGGTGAGCCTGGCGATAACCCCACTGCCCCTCCTGTTTCTGGCCGGTAAATTGCCCGGTTGATGTGTTTGCCCCGGACTTTTTTCCTCTAATTTTATTGACCCTTGCAATCTTGTTGTAATATAGACAACTACAAAAGGCATAGATCACCCCATCCACCAGACAGCTGCCCCATGAAGATAATGATCCCCCGAGGGAGGATCGCTATGATTGCAAATTTTATCAGAGACAGAGGTGGCACGCGCTCCGGCGTTGAGCGCCGCAAGAGGCAATTCATCTATATGCAACAAGATCGCAGATCCGGCCGAGATCGCCGTTCGGGCGAAGACCGCAGGCAGGGCATCGGCCGTTACACCTTCGTCGAGCACCGTGATATCTTTTTGCATGAAAATTAATGCAAATGTGACACAGCTTCTAATTTTTTTCTTGTAATTAGATAAGTAAGTGTCTATTTTAATTCTTGAGGGGACAAGACCACCATACGCCGGCAGCGGACCTAACCGTTGCATCCGACCACTGAGCTGGCTTTTCCGTAAAGCGACATTTCAGCGCTCATCATTGATCTGCGATCACATTTCAGACGACTTCTCATGTGCTAAGCACCACCGGTTTGAAACCGAATTTTCAGCCCAGCGTTCATAGGTTTTGACAAGGTAACCCGAATTTATCTTCCGTCGTGTTGAGCCCCTCCTGGCCGTTCACCACTCAACAGAAAGGAGGTTACCATGGACAAGCCCACCGTTAACTATGATACTCTGATTCGTATTACCAGAGCCATTTCCACGATTCGGGATCCGGAAGAGATTATTTTGATCACCGTGGAAAGTGTCACCCACGCCCTCAATGTGAAGGGTTGCACGCTGTTTCTCTTCAGCCCAAAAAGCAAAGAGCTCAAACTTGCCGGCAGTTTTGGATTGAGCAATGATTACCTAAACAAAGGACCGATCAGTGCCCTGCATTCGATTGCGTCATCCCTGCAGGATGCCCAACCGGTCGCCATTTTTGACGTGACCGATGACCCCCGGCTTCAATACCCCAACGAGGCCCAAAAAGAAGGCATCGCCTCGATTCTTGCGGTTCCGATCCTTATCGGAGATCGGCTCATCGGAAGCATGCGGGTTTACACTACCGAGCCCTGGGAATTTACCTTAAATGACGTCAATTTCGTCCAGGCCGTAGCACAGCTCGCGGGGATGGCTATTGAAATGCGCCGCATAAACAAGGGGTTCAAAGACAGCATCGATATTTTAAAGACGATGCGGGATCCAAAGACTATCAAGTCAAGCAGACGAACGCCGTATGAGGGAGTGCCCACAAGCGTAGGCAGAGAAGAAATATCGCAGACCAGCAGTTGATCGCCAACAATTGCCGAAAGCGCGGATGATGATGGTTGATTTCATCCGCGCTTTTATATGGTCAAGAGTACACTGGATTCATATGTTTAAAAAAAATCACAGGGGTGTTTCATTTTGTATAATATTTGGATGAAAAATGAGGCACAATTCTATAAAATTTACGTAATATCAAACAGTTAAAAATTTGGCACAACACTTGTATATCTGGTCAATGGTATCAGAAGGGCAACCGAACGCCAAAAACATAACCAAGGAAGATCTCTAAAATGCACAGCCAATTAATCCCAAACGGCCAAATCGGAAATTTGGAAAGAAGAAAAGATGCCCGTAAAAATGTCAACGGGCACCGACTGGTGGTTGCGGACTGCCAGACCATGGAAAGCGATTTTCAGGCACCCATTAATAATATCAGCTCAGGTGGCGTTTTCATTGATACCCACCAACGCTTATTTGTAGGGCAGGAGATCGCCATCAAATTCGATTTCCCCGGTGTGCGCAAGACGATCATGGCCAACGGCGAAATTGTAAGAACCTCATTTGAAGGCGCCGGGATAAGATTCAGGATATTTTTTCAAAAATAATCCGCCAGATGTGCACGTCTCCAGGAGCGCAACCCAGGCAGCCCGAATTATTGGGCTGTCTTTTTTTTAACTGCAGATTGAAAATAATACAAAAAAGCATTATCTTCCATTTAGAAATCACGTCATTCTGACCTGAAATGCATTTTGATCTGTCACAGTAAAGCAGATCGAACGTCTTCTGTTTTCCTTTCTTGAATTTACTTTGATTCGAATTCTCGCGCAGCAAAATCAACAGCCTATTTCAGATACTCAAAGCGGAATCTGTCGCCGGACGCAAATGATGATGGTGAAACGCCTCTTTGAAAACGGCCATTCAGGCAGTGCTCACAAAGGAGGTGGCTTTATGTCAAAAGAAATTCTCATCGTGGAGGATGAGCCGGGGGTGGCGGCGGCGATCCGGTTTCTCATGGAGCAACAGGGCTATTGCGTAAGGGTAGCTGAAAAGGGCGAGGATGCGCTCGATCTCATTTCCACAAACAAGCCCCACCTGGTGCTGCTGGACATTATGCTTCCTGGCATTAGTGGCTGGGAGGTTTGCGAGAAAATTCGCACAAATCCCGATTGCCGTGACATTAAAATTGTCTTTTTAACCGCCCGGCGTGATGAGGCCGAGGTTGCCAGAGGACTGGCGCTCGGTGCTGATGCTTATATCACCAAACCCTTTAAAAATGACCAGCTGGTCGCCAGTGTCAAGGCGCTCCTGCAGGATGCATTGGAAGTGGCTGGAAAATGAGTTTAGAAGTGGAAACCATCAATGCGGACAACTGGACATCAAAGGTTGTTTCTCCGCAAACAGTGACCGGCAGGATCAAGCCCGGAATGAGCATCTTTGTCGGTACGGCCGGAGCCGAACCCCGCACCATGGTTCGGCACCTAATGAGCACTGATAATAAAAATTTGGAGGATCTGGAGCTCATTCAGCTGGTCAGCCTGGGGGATGCCGTTTCCCTGCAAGCGCTGCAATCCCAAAAGTTCCGTTTAACCACCTTTTTTTCCGGCTGGGTTGCCGATGAAGCCATCGAAGCAGGCCGGGTAGACTTGATCCCCAGCCGATTTGTAAAAATCCCCCAACTCATTGAATCGCGGCTGGCACCGGTTGATGTCGCCGTCGTGCAGATTACCGCTCCCAACGAGGCCGGTTTTTGCAGTCTGGGAATTGCAGTTGATGTCGCCCGGGAAGTCCTCGAACAGGCGACCATCCGGGTGGGTGAAATCAACACCCATATCCCCTTTACCTTCGGGGATACCTTTGTGCATATTTCTGAATTTGGCTTTTTGGTGCGTTCAACAGATGCACCGATCTATTTCGACCGCTGGGAAACAGACGACATCTGGGACCATGTGGCTTTAAATGTCGCGTCTTTGATCGAGGATGGCAGCTGCCTGGCATTTTCAATCGGCCCCTTATATGAGTCGCTGGCCAAACAACTGCGGAGTAAGCGCCACCTGGGCATACATTCACCCCTGTTTACCGATCCATTCATGGATCTCATCCAAAGCGGCGCGGTAACCAACCGGCGCAAAGACACCTACCGCGGTAAATCCCTGACATCATATGCCCTAGGGACATCTCAGCTGATGCAATGGCTGGACAAAAACCCCCTGGTTGAATTTCAGCGAGTCGATAAAGTATTTAACCCGTTGATCATCGGTCGCAACCCGAAGTTTGTGACCGTCGTTGCGGCTCGCAAGGTGGATTTGTATGGCCGCATCGGGCTTTACACCGGAAAAGGCAATGTGGCCACCGGACCGGCCGAGGTGATGGATTTTTTAAGCGGTGCAGAGCTATCCGAAGGCGGGCGCTCCATCTTTGCCTTAACCAGCCGAGACCCCAGAGGCCAGCCGAACATTTTGTTGTCCATCGCCGATTTACCCAACCAGTTTAATGCCTTTGAATCCATCGGCGCCATCGTAACTGAATATGGTGTTGCCTACCTGAAAGGACGCACCATTAGAGAGCGCGCCCAGGCCCTGATCGATATTGCCCATCCGGATGACCGCGCCGAACTCGTACAAAAAGCAAAAGAAAAAAAGATTTTGTACCACGACCAGATATTTCTGGCAGACAGTGCACGCCTTTACCCGGCCGATGTTGCCGAAACCTATCAGGCGAGGAATGATCTGAGCATACGCGTCAGGGCCATAAGGCCCTCTGATGAAGAGGGCATGCGCCATTTGTTTTATCGGTTTTCTGAAGAAACGGTGTATTACCGGTATTTTCAGACCATCAGCAGCATGCCGCATGCCAAAATGCAGGAATACGTCAATGTGGATTGGAATCAGGTCATGTCCATCGTCGGGCTGGTGGGTGAGGAAGGTAAAGGCCGGATCATCGCCGAGGCGCGCTATATAAAAATTCCGGGCAGCCCTTTTGCCGAGGTGGTTTTTGTCGTTGATGAAGACTATCAGCGCCATGGCATCGCCACCTATTTATACCGTTTGTTGATTCGTTTGGCCAAGGACCGCGGTGTCAGGGGATTTGTCGCCGAAGTCCTATATTCCAATATTGGCGGCATTATGAAGGTTTTTAAAAAAGGGAACTTGCCGATCAAGGCGCATCTGGAAGGCGGTGTCTATCATCTCGAAATTCCGTTTGACGGGGCCCGCCGGTCCTAATCCAACTTTCCGTTTTCAATCAAAACAGCGGCCGCTGCTGCCACTCACCGACGCACCATTACCATACCCGGCTTCGCATTCATTCTTAACCGTTGATCGAATCCCACGGGTTATGTATGAATAAGGAGCACGTCAGCCCTTGGGTGGTTCATTGCCCCAATCCCTATGGTACAGGAGATTTTTCATAATGGATTTTAAAAAAGATATCCGTGAAATCAAGGAATTGATTGTCAAAACCCGTCGCGATCTGCACCTGATTCCGGAAACAGCCTACACGGAAAAGAAAACCGCCGACTATGTGACCCGCTATTTAAAAACCCTCGAACTTGATGTGCAGACCGGTATTGCCCAATACGGTGTCGTCGGTGTGATGAACACCGGCCGGCCGGGCAAAACCCTGCTGATCCGCGCCGACATGGATGCGCTGCCCATCACCGAGGAAACCGGCCTTGAATTTGCGTCCACCCATGCAGGGGCCATGCATGCCTGCGGCCATGACGGTCACATGTCCATGGTGCTGGGCGGGGCCACCGTCTTAAACAAAATTAAAGACCATCTAAGGGGCACGATCAAATTTATATTTCAGCCGGCCGAGGAGGGCCCCGGTGGCGCCAAACCGATGATCGAACAGGGCGTAATGGAAAATCCAGCCGTGGATTATGCGATCGGTTGCCACCTGTGGCCGGACATTGCTGAGGGCACCATCGGGGTTAAGGCCGGCCCGCTGATGGCCGCCATGGACCGTTTTGACCTGCGGATCATCGGCCGGGGCGGGCATGGCGCTATGCCGCATCTGTGTGTGGATGCCCTGGAAGTCGGCACCCAGGTGGTCAATGCCCTGCAGCGCATTGCCAGCCGCCATATGCATCCCTTGCAGCCGTCTGTGGTCACGGTCGGCAGTTTCCATGCCGGCTCAGCCTTTAATGTCATTGCCGGCGAGGCTGAGTTATGCGGCACCACCCGCACCTTTGACCGCGATATCTGGAATACATGGCCCGAACGCCTGGATAAAATCATAGGCGGTGTCTGCCAATCCATGGGGGCAAGCTATGAGCTGAACTATACGAAAGGGTACCCGCCATTGCTGAACGATGCCGACATGGCCCAGGTGGTGGCCGCATGCGCGGCCAAAGTAGTCGGCCAAGAAAACGTCATTGAGCCCGCATCCACGATGGGCGGTGAAGATATGGCCTTTTATATGGAAAAATCCAAAGGCTGCTTTTTTTTCCTGGGTGTTGGCCGGGAAAGCGGCGCGCCGATTCACACTTCCCGTTTTGATTTTAATGAGGATGTTTTGCTTTTGGGCATCGAAACCTATTGTCAGGTGGCTTTGGATCTGCTGGGATAACAGCCGTCCTTGAGTTTCGGGCGGCAATCTTATCTTAATTTCAGTACCTGCCGTTAATTCCCCTGATGCCGCAGCAAAATGGCGGACGCCGATTCGACAATCAACTTGACTTTGGCGCCGTTTTGCTGGTAATGGATGAACGTTTAGATTAAAATCATGAATGATAACCAATAGATTGCGAATATTCGATGGAGAAATCAGCCATGATTCAACCGCATTAAGAACCCCGTTTCTCTTCCGGAGAACGGGGTTTTGCTATGATTAGGGGTAAAAGATGGGATAATTAACAGATTAGCAAAGGAGGTTTGAGGATGAAGAAAATGAAAAAAGCGATCCCAATCCTGGTCTTGTGTCTGGCGCTGGGGGTCTGGCTGGCCGGCTGCGCCGGCAAGGGTGCACCGGAAAAGACCAACTGTGATGCCAAAATCAAGTGGGATGTGACCGACAGGGTCAAACTCACCCAGTTTGATTGTGCGGTGGGCAAGCATGGCGGTTATCCGTCATTAATCTTTACCGTCGGCCTTGAAAATCCAACTGAAGCGCCGCTGCGTTATCGCTTAAACATCTGGTTAGAGGATATGAGCAAGGCGGCCGGTCATTACGTGCCGCGCAAGGGCAAACCGCCGGTGGTCGAGCCCGGCAAGAGCGCAACCGTTAAAATTCCCTTTATTAAGACCGACAAACTATCCAAGGATATTTTGGTGGTGGTCACAGTGATGGAATAAGTGAACGTGCCAATAAAAATCGTACATAAATGCTTACCAGATTGTTAAGGAGGGTGTTTAAGATGAAAAAGCTGAAAATGAATTGTGTCCTTGCGGGCATTCTCACGCTATGTGCCATTCTATTGTTAAGCGGTCCGGCCTTAGCCCGCACCGAATTTATTTCCATCGGAACCGGCGGAACCGGCGGCATTTATTATCCATACGGTGGCGGCGTGGCCGAAATCTGGACCAAATATGCAAAAGGGGTAAGGGCCGTGGCTGAGGTCACGGGGGCCAGTGTCGAAAACGTCAAGCTGGCCCACAAAGGCGAAACCGTCATCGGGGAAGTCATGGGCGATGTGGCCGTTGCCGGCTTTCAGGGTCTTTCCAAATTTAAAGGTAAAAAACACGACATTTTGTCCATGGCCATCATGTACCCCAACTTATTGCAGGTGGTCACCCTCAAAAAACACGGGATAACCAACATTGAACAGATCAAAGGCAAAAATATCAGCTCGGGCAGCCCGGGCAGCGGCACTAACTTTATGGCCGAGACGGTCTTCAAGGCCCTGGGCATACCGCTGGATTCTTACAAGGACAGCCGTCTGTCCTTTACCGAAAGCGCCAATGCCTTAAGAGACGGCACCATCGAAGTGGGGGTGTGGTCGGTGGGGCCGGGAACCAGCTCTATTTTAGATCTGGCCACCACCCATGATATCCACATCATCAACTTCACTCCCGAGCAGCAGAAGAAAATTCTAAATGCCAATAAAGAGTATTCGGCGGTGGATCTGGCCGGCGGCGTGTACCGCGGCGTGGACAAGGCCGTTCCCACCATCGGTGTCTGGAACGTGATGATCTGTCAGGCAAGCCTGAGCACCGACCTGGTCTATAAACTGGCAAAATCGTTGTACGAGCACCAGGATTATCTGCTTAAAATTCATCCATCGGCATCCTATACGACGCCTGAAAATGCGGTCAAGTTCTCACCCATCCCGCTGCACCCGGGCACGATCAAATATCTGAAAGAAAAAGGGATCTCCGTGCCGGCCGAGCTGATGCCGTAAATGCAGAGATTGACCGGAAAAATCCGGCTGCCGCTGATGCTGGCAGCCGGTCTGGTCACCGTTTTCATTTTAATGAGTTGGCGTTTACCCGGGGGGCTGGAATTAACCGTCACGCCGGTCAAAGGCGGCTCGCCGCTGTTGGTGGCACCCCTACAGCCGGGGGAACGCTTTACCCTGCACTATTATCATTCGGTGGAAAATGCTCCGATCTGGGAAGAACACAGCCTGGACGCCGAGGGGCGTATTTTTATTGAAGAAGAGCGCTATTTGAAATTTGGCGCCGGTATGGGCCGCATGCCGGGGGTGGGCCGCATGGTCCGGCGGGGCGATTATGAGGTTATCGAGGATATGCACATGCCCACCGGAAACTTTGTGCTGCGAGTGGGCAGCCCCGGCGTGGATCACACTGTTATCTGGCGCGGCCGCAAAAAAAACCTGTCGGCGGTGGCCCCGCATGTGGCGGTGCAGTTTGCGGCCCGACCGGTGAGTTTGCTGTATCGCTGGTGGCGTCAAATATGGCCGCATCCGGCTACACCGCGATAAAGACATGTTGGCGCTTCATTATTCACCGCAGAGACGCAGAATAAATAAAGCTTATAACTCAAGGCTGAAAGCTCAGAGCAGATCTGTAGATTTAATTGACTTAGTGATTTTTAAACCGCAGAGAGCACAGAGAACACGGAGTTAAATTTATTTTTTGGTTTGCCGGGAGATACCGGCAAACCAAAAACAATCTGCCCTGGCGGGCACCTGCTTAGTACAAATAACTAACTCCATACAGTGGGTTACTAACTTAATTGCCACGCAGTGGCTGAGGATTTTTGTCCAATCGGTATCCCTGCCTTGCCGAAGCTTTGATAGCAAAGGCAGGTCCCGATTGGACAAAAGAAAAAAATCTCTCTGTGATCTCGAGTGAAGGCCGCCGAAGGCGGACAAACGGGTGGTTAAAAACAAATCTAACTGAATGTGATCATGGCTGAGTCTATACCCACAGAAACAGAACCCAAAACCCCAACTGCCCGGATCATTGCATGGAGCCTGACCGTTATTGGTGTGGCGCTGAGCCTTTTTCAGCTTTACACCGCCGGTATTGTGGCCATGACCGCCATGCGGCATCGCTCTGTTTTTTTAACCTGCATTCTGGCAATGACCTTTTTAACCAAACCCCTGTACAAAGGCGCCCGTAAAGACAAACTCAATGTTGCCATGGTCATCGATCTGATCTTGATCGCCATGGCGGTTTTCATCGGGCTGTACATTTTTATCGATCTGCAGGGTATCTTCGAACGCCAGGGGGACTGGAGCCCCTGGGATTTTCGGGTGGGGGTTGCGTTGGTGTTGCTGGTGCTGGAGGCCACCCGCCGGGTGATTGGGTTAAATCTAACCATCATTGCCATCATGTTCTTGCTATTCGGCTATTTCGGCCCCTGGATGCCCGAGCTGATCGTTCACAAAGGCTACAGCGTCGAGCGTATTGCCACTACCCTGTCGCTGACCACCGAGGGCATTTTCGGCCTGCCCCTGGGGGTCGCATCCACTTTTGTTTTCATATTTATTCTCTTCGGTGCCTTTTTGGATAAAACCGGAGCCGGTAGTTTTTTTATCAACCTTTCTTATTCGATTACCGGCCGCTTTTCCGGCGGACCCGCCAAAACCGCCGTGGTGGCCAGCGGCTTTATGGGCTCAGTGGCCGGCAGTGCCGTGGCCAACGTGGTGGCCACCGGATCCTTCACGATTCCGATGATGAAAAAAATCGGATACCGCAAACACGTGGCCGCTGCGGTGGAGGCCTCCGCCTCGACGGGGGGACAGCTGATGCCGCCGATTATGGGGGCCGGCGCCTTTCTGATGGCTGAATTTACCCAGACGCCCTATCTGGAGATCATTAAGATCGCTTTCATTCCGGCGGTGCTGTACTTTTTTTCGGTTATTTTATTTGTGCATTTTGAAGCCCAGAAACAGGGAATCTGGGGGCTTCCCAAAGACCAGCTACCGAATATCTTTCAAACCCTCAAAGACGGCATTCACTTCATTCTCCCGGTGGCCATTCTGATCATCGTTCTGGTCATGAATTACAGCCCGATGATGGCCGGTTTTATCGCCATTTTAGCCGTCTATTTTACCGCCCTGATGCGCAAAGGCTCCCGAATTTCTTTCGCTACCCTGATAAAAACCCTGGAGCAGGGGGCTCGCAATGCAATTGTGGTAGCCGTGGCCTGCGCGGCCGCCGGCATTATCGTTGGAATTGTAAATCTGACCGGCACCGGCCTGCGTTTTTCCTCACTGGTGGTGTCGCTATCCCAGGGGATTCCGCTGCTCGCCCTGTTATTGGTGGCATTGACATCGCTTTTTCTGGGGATGGGACTGCCGGTAACCGCTTCTTATATTGTTTTGATCATTCTGGCCGGCCCCGGGCTCATGGATCTTGGCATCCCGCTGCTCACCGCCCATATGGTGGTTTTCTGGTACAGCCAGGATGCCAATGTCACGCCCCCGGTGGCCCTGGAATCCTTTGCTGCCTCCGGCATTGCCGGTTCCAGCCCCATGAAAACCGCTTTCACCTCATGGAAACTGGCCAAAGGATTGTATATTATTCCCATCATTATGGCCTATCACCCGCTGCTGTTAAACGGACCCACCGTCGAGGTGGTTAAAACCGTTATCTTATCCGTTTTTTCGATCATTGCCTTTGTCGTTTGCATGGAACGCTATTTTCTAACCCATCTAACCTGGCCGGAAACCATTTTATATGGAGCCTCAGCGCTATTGCTCATCTGGGCCAATCCGACCTACAACTATATCGGTTTTATTCTTTTCATCCTGCTGGTAATTTTTCAGATTATTCGCAGGAAGAAGCATCCCAACCCGTCATCCCTTCAAAAGTCACCTAATAAAAACGTTTAATATATCCGTTGGCTTATTGAACTGGTTAAGCCGGTTTAGCCCGTTGAGCCCGTTAAGAAAGGAAAAGGTCTGATTTTTATTTCTAACCATCAAACCTGCTAACGGGCTAACGGGAAACCGGCTCAACCGGCTTAACCGAATTTTATAATTTTGTTCAATAAATTTGACGCCTTGTACACAAAATCAGACGATTTTCTGACGCACAGATGGAACAATTAGCTTATATCTATAATAACCCATTGAATTTTAAATCATTAATATATGTGTATCTTTCTGGAATACTTCTTGCTTCATATGAGCAGTTGCCCGAAATTTATACAAAAATTATAGATCGAAAGGATCCGGGAGGAAAATGGATGAAGATTAAGATGAAGATTAAAACGATCATGATGTTTATCAGTGTTTGGCTTTTGTACGCAACGCTTGGCCTGGCGGCAGAACCGTTTGAAGTCATCACACCGAACCACAAAGCAAAGCTGACGTATCAGCAGGTCGACGAAAACAACCTGCTGATATCGGTTAAAGATGCCAGCAACAATCCCATTAAGGGGCTCATGCCCGAGGATTTTGTGATCAGAAGCGGAAAACGGGAGGCCCAGATTCAGGCCATCGAATCGTTGGAGACCAGCGAATTTGTGCCGCTGAACATTGTGCTGGTGGTGGACAACTCGTATTCTATGAAAGAGCGCAGGGCTATCAAACCATTGCTGGCGGCGCTCGACGAATTTTTTGACAGTCTACGCCCCATTGACAATGTGTCCATCGTGGTTTTCAGCAAAAAAAGCGGTATGGAAGTCAAAGCTTACTGGCTGCATACGAAGGCTGCCCGTTCAAAATCAATTCCGGAGCTGAAGCAATTTTTAAACGAAGCATTTGATGAAGGCCTAACCGGCACGACTTATCTCTACGAGGCCATGGTGGCCGGGCTCAACCTCATCCGCAAGATGCCCCCGGAAGACAACAAATTTCTGGTGGTTTTTTCCGACGGCGAGGATCTAAACAGCGATTTTAAAAGCTATGTGGTCGATTCCGAAGCCCATGGGATTCGCAACCTGGAAGTCCTTGCGGTGGACTATATGCCCGGAAAAAAAATGGATAAGTTTCTCAAATCTTTTGTTGAGCGTCACAACGGGCAAATCTGGAAAGCCCATTCCGCTTCGGAGCTATTGCCTATTTTTCAATCTTTTTCGACCACTCTGCTCCATCGCTATGTGGTCAGTTACCGGTTTTTTGAGCCGCCCAGCGGCACCTTGAGTTTGGAGCCGGCCCGCTTGGATTTAGACATGCTGACCCTGCTGGATGGTTCGCCGGTGCTCAATCAGGTTTTCTTTGACACCGGCAAAAGTGACATCTCCGACCATTATGTTATTTTAAAAGACCGGGCGCATACGGCCGCCTTTCACGAAAAATTGTTGACGCGCTCCAGCGACCGCTACAAAAATGTGCTTAACATTGTCGGCCGGCAAATGACCGAAGTGCCCGAAGTGCAGATTCGCATTATCGGTTGTAATTCGGATTCCGGCGTTGAAAAGGGCAATTTAGAACTTTCAAAAGCACGGGCCGAATCGGTGAAAAACTATTTGGCCTCCGTCTGGGGAATTGACGGCGCCCGCATGACGGTCGAAGCCCGTAATTTGCCGGTGCAACCGGCACCGGCCGGTACGCTTGGCAGCCGGGCTGAAAACCAGCGCGTTGATATTATATATGACTCCGGCGATATGCAGGCCATGGCCGCCAACCAATTTATTGCCGAAAGCGCCAACCTGTCCGAGATAAAGATCATGTCCCAGATTGTGGCCGAATACGGAATGCAAAATTGGGAGCTGGACATCCAGGGCGATCAACAAACCCTCAAGACCATAAAAGGCACCCAAATGCTGGCGCCGGAGCTGGCCCTTTCGCTGGATGATATCGGCCGGGATAAGCTGGCGGCCTGCAGCAACCTGCAGGCACGTATCAAGGTTACGGATACCAATCAGGACAGATATGAAACCATGACGGCCATATGTCCGGTTACGGTGACCCGCAAAGAGCTGATCCACGAACTGATTGGCCCGCCAAACGGAACGGTGGCCATTGAGCCTGCCAAACTCACAATTGAAGAGGTCACCACCATCGACAGCTCGCCCCTGCTAAACTTCGTGTTTTTCGAAACCGGCCAAAGCGATATTCCGGCTCGCTATAAAACGTTTGCCGGTCAGGCCGAAACACAGGCGTTTAGCGAAAGCACGTTAAAAGACACGATGGAAAAGTATACCCATACGCTGAATATCATCGGCCGGCGCTTGCGAGATAACCCGGAAGCGAACATCAAAATAGTTGGATGCAACGCCCATCGCGATGAAGAATACAATCGCAAAGATCTATCCCGCAGCCGGGCGGAATCCGTCAAAGCGTATTTAAAATACATCTGGGGCATCGATTCTGCCCGCATGCAGATAGAAGTGCGCAATCGACCGGCGGTAGCCAGTACCAGCAGTGTGGCCGAGGGCCGCGCTGAAAACCAACGGGTGGAAATTTATTCCGAGACCCCGGCCATTATGGACACCATCAAAAGCACCTATGTGGCCAAAATCAGCAATTCAGAACAATTGCAGGTCAAGCCAAAAATCGATAGCGGCTATGATCTGCAGCGCTGGACCGTTGCACTTTTGGGAGATGGAACGCTTATTGATTCGGCTTCGGGGCAGGGAAATTTAATGCCCGCCTATCAGTTTAATCTCAAGGAGCTCGGTTTGGCCAAAATCGGCACCTATGAAAATATCGGTGCCAACATTGAAGTCGAAGACCGCAAGGGCCGGATCTACAAGACCCATGCCAACACCCGTGTGCGCTATATCAAGCGCGAAGAGCGTGTGGCCAAAAAAGAAGGCTATAAGGTGATGGAAAAATACGCGTTGATTCTTTTCGACTTTAACCGTGCCGACATCAAAGACCGTAACCGGGCTGTGCTCGACCGAATTATCGCTCGCATCAACGAAATACCCACTGCCAAAGTTTCCATCATGGGCCATAGCGACACCATCGGTAAAGAAGCTTATAACATCGACCTGTCCAAGCGGCGGGCCAAAGCGGCTTTTGAAATGATCGTTGCCGGCGGTGGCGTCAACAGCGGCGATATCTCCTACGACGGCGCCGGCCCCCACAACCCGCTATTTGACAATGAACTACCCGAGGGCCGCGCTCTCAATCGCACGGTGACGGTCACTCTGGAGTATGAACGAACTGAATAACCTTTAATCTCCCTTAACCAAAGCGCCCGTTTTGAACCGGCATCGGTGCAAACCGGGCGCTTTTTATAAAAATCTTTGTCAATTTATGCCGTTTGTCATAATAATGTCCCGCAAAAAGGATGGCGGCATAATTGGTCTTCGCTTTCAGCTTCGCCCCAACGTGGTGGTTGTAGCAAAAAAACGTTCCGCAATCGGAACGTTTTTTTGACAACCACTGTAAGTCCCGTCTACATAATCCTAAAATTACAAATATCGTCAACACATCTGACAAATTTTTAGTACTCCCAGGTTTCAACATCAGGCACGAAGTCCAAAAAATCAGAAGGTTGTAAATTTGTTAGATGGGGTTACGAAATCTATTATTCCGCCATCCCTGTTTTGGTACTGGCATTGACAGGTACGTGTCTCCGGGGTATGGATGGTGGTTATTGTTTATACATTTCTGGATTTCACAAGGCGTTTTTATGCAGGAAAACAATACCATAAAGGTTCGGCTGAACGTGCTTCAACGTATCCGATATTCCATTTTTCCCGGAACGCTGCAAAGGCCAGAGTATCGTGAGCGTTATCGAAACTTTTTCAACAGCCTGGTTCTACACTTTCGTCCCCGAAGCGTTCATGAACGCACCCTCCGATTCACGTTGACCTTGGGTCTCGGTGGCATGGCTGTGGTGCTGGTGTGCATGCTATTTGCTACGGGTTTGATGCTGAAATTCGTTTACCAGCCGATTCCCGACCGCGCCTACGAGTCGATTATTCATCTGCAAAATGATGTGCTCTTTGGCCAGCTGATCCGCAATATTCATCACTGGAGCGGCAACATTCTATTAGTTATCGTTTTTTTACACCTTTTGCGGGTATTTTTTACCGGCGCATTTCATCCACCGCGGCAGTTCAACTGGATTATCGGCATGGCAATGTTTCTGGCAGTATTGACTTCAAATATTACCGGATACCTGCTGCCCTGGGACCAGCTTGCCTATTGGGCCATTACCATTTGTACCGGTATGCTGGAATATGTTCCTGGTATTGGCGATTGGCTACAGGGTCTAATTCGGGGCGGCAGCGATATTGGACCGGCTACGTTATCCATTTTCTTCGCCTTTCACACAGCCATCATTCCCGCCTGTATGCTGAT
>JASFIV010000041.1:0-22643 GCA_050122475.1 Desulfobacterales bacterium
CCGTAAAATTCTTTGAAAATTTCATCAAATCCTCTGAGTCCAAACGCCCGGGCCATCTGCTCTAATATCTGGTTGATATCGGAGCCGCTGAAAATATCCTGTTCGGAGTAAGATTGCCTGAACTGACTGTAGGCGGATGAACCGAATTGCTGACGCAGGGTGTCGTACTCGCGACGTTTGTCTGCATCCGACAGGACGGCATAAGCCTCATTGACGCTTTTCATTTTTTCGGCTGCTGTCGGATTCTTGTCGTTGCGGTCCGGATGATATTGAAATGCAAGTTTGCGGTAAGCATCTTTGATCTGCTTGGCACTTGCTTTCTGATCCACGCCCAAAATCTGATAATAGTCATTTTGCGACATACGATTATGGATACCTATGTAAGGGAAAGGTTTATACGAATAAGTACCACGAAAGCACGAAAGAGCGAAAACACGAAAAACATATTTCGTGCTTTTTAAATTCCGTGTTTTCGTGGTGTACGTCAACTGTTTTGAGTTAACTCGGATTGATAGCGTTTGGCATCTCGACAGCCGTCTTTATTACCCAGTTGACAGGCGGTATTGGCATTTTCAAAGGCTTTTTGAAGGTCTCCCTTATTAAAATACACTCGACCGCGCATATAGTGGGCCCAGCCGTTATCGGGTTTCAACTCTATGGATTTGTTCAGATGCGCAAGGCTTTCATCAAATTTATTCCGGCGCATAAACAGCCAGCCGAGATTATCATATGCCGGACCGTATTCAGGGTTGATTTCCACCACTCGATTCAAATCCGTTATGGCATTGTCAAACTGCCCCATTCGAATATAGGTGCGGGCCCTCCAGAAATAGGCTTCAAAATTTTGCGGGCTGCTTTCAATAGCCAGACTGAGTTTATCCAGCGCTTCTTTTAGACGATTCTCTTTATAATGGTCATAACCCTTGCGCAGGTGCTTTTGAGTCTGGCGGGACTGCTTGTTTTTGGGCTGGCGCTCTTTTAGAATCTGCCTCCAGATAGATTTGCCGTATTCGACAACGTCATCAGCCAGTTCGGTAATCGTTTTGAGCGGCCGATTGAATGCGTCCTGCTTTATGCCCAGGGAAAGATAAACACCGATGGCAATCAAAGCGCATAAAACCACTGCAAAGACACCGAAAGCCAGATAATCTTTGCGGCCTTTTTCCATCGGCTCGGTGGTTAATACCGGTGACATTTCATATTTCGGCTTGCGGCCGGACGTGTCCGGCGCAGCCGGCGCAGGACGCTTTTCGGCTAGCGCTTCAACCCGCCCGGTCTCCTGCTCGATATTCAGTTCCGCCCCGCAGTTGTGGCATGTGGTCCGGGTTGTCGGCACAGCCGTGCTGTCCTCGGGAATATCGCCGGCGGTTTGACACTCCGGACAGATAAACTTCATATGCACCTCCTTTGATGATCCCGGTTTTAAGTTGGCCGGTTTACCTGTTGAGCCGATCAATATGAATAATGTGTGATTTGAATCATACGGGTAAACGGGATAACGGGCCAACTGGCTCAACCCAAGTCATAATTAAATATAATACGTATCTCTTCTTCTGTCTTCCTTCAACCTTGAAAGCGGTTTTCGTAGGCGGCGTTCAGCTGTTGTTTTCTTTTTCCTTCACCAGATAGATCGCGGGGAGGCTGATTACGGTCACCAGACCTTTGACGATGATGTTGGCGAAAAAAATGGACCAAACCACTGAATGCGGCAGGGTGAAACCAAATGCCAGCCAGCAAAAAATCAGGCTGTCCGTGGGAATGCTGACCGCATTGCTGGTAAGCACCCGCGCCCACTGGTATCGTCGCGTGATACGTGTCACCCAGAAATGGTATACTTCCGTATCGATGAGCTCGGCGATGACTTCTGCTGTTATACTGGCAATAACAATTCGCCACACCGGGCCCAGAATGCTCTCAAATTCCCGGCCCAGCCCCCAGGCAGCATCCTGTGGCAGCCAGGCGGCAAATTGAAAGAAAGCTGCCATAAACAGATTGATGCCGGCTGCCAGAATGATGACGGTGCGCGCAACTTTTTTTCCGAGCTGTTTGTGGACCAGATCCCGAATGGTAAACGTCAAGGGATAAATAAAGGTACCGGCGTCAATACTGAAGCCTGCAATCCGGGCAATTTTAAGACTACCGATATCCGACAGCAGCTGGGCGGCAATATACACGGCGATAATCACCACAGCTGAGGTCGCGATGGGATTATCGGTGCTGGGCTGTAATAATTTTTTCTCCATTTTTTGCATGAAAATTAATGAGAAATTAAGATTACAATTAAAGCGTCATGTGGAATGGTTGCCTTCTGCAAATTGGGAGATTACCAGCCAGGCTTTGGCGTCAAATTTAAGGGTTATATCCTTTAGCAGTTCCTGCGCTTCTGGGGGTGAGACGAGCAGAATTTCAATCAGCTCGGAAGCCTTGTTTTCCCTGGTTGATGGCGTGCCTTCACAGTCCACATACACCATGGACACGGATTCGTCGGTCATGCCGGCGGACGAATAAATCGGCGGGCTGATATTGATAAATCGCCTGACCGTTAAACCGGTTTCTTCCATCAATTCGCGTCGGGTGGCCTGTTCAACGGATTCACCCTGATCGACCAATCCGGCGGGGAAGCCGTATTCATAGTCATTTAACGGCACCCGATATTCACGCAGGATGACCAATTTGTTTTCTACGGCGTGAAACGGCACTATCACCACCGCATCCGGCTGCCGGTAATCGCCGCTGACGCATTTGGGCTCTTTTTGGCGGGTCACAATCTGCCAGGATTTTTCTTCCCCGGTTCTGGCGGTATAGTTTACATCAAACAAATTTAACCAGCGCCCGGCGGCCAGCTTCTTGGAGCCCTTAATTTTTACCTTCATGCGGTCACATGGCTTCGATATTCAAATATTATGTATTAGATCGTCCCAGCTGTTTCCGGATGGCAGCGGTCAGGATGGCGCCTCATCTGTTTTGCGAAGCAAAAGGGCCCAGTCTTCAGCCACCATGTCTTGAATCTGTGAGATATCCGCCTCACTGAGATGTTCAAAGCGCTTCTGGGTTTGCAGATAGTCCTCAACCGGGCGATCACCCTTATAATTGAGGGTATAGCGAATACCGTCTTCTATTTCGTAAAGCGGAAAAATATTGGTCTGCACGGCCAATCGAGCAATTTTAACAGACATGTCCGACGGTGCGCCCCATCCGGTGGCACAGGAGGCAAAAATATGAATAAATCGCGCACCGCCTTTGCTGGCTTTGGCCTTTTCAAATTTGGCCATCAGGTCTTCCGGAAAGGCAATGCTGGCGGTGGCAGCATACGGAATCCGGTGGGCGGCCATGCTTTCCATGATATTTTTTTTGCGGGTCTTTTTCCAGTTCTGACCGGGGGTGGTGGTCGTGCGCACGCCGAAGGGGGTCGAAGAGCTGCGCTGTACGCCGGTATTCATGTAAGCTTCGTTGTCGTAACAGACAAAAATGCAATCCTCATTGCGTTCCACTGCGCCGCTCAGAGACTGAAAACCGATGTCAAATGTGCCCCCGTCACCAGCCCATGAGACGATGGTGGTTTCGGTGTCGCCTTTGAGGTCCAAAGCCGCGCGCACTCCGCTGGCTGCAGCACCGGCAGTGGCAAAGGCTGTATGCAGGACGGGAATCTTTACGGCCGATTGCGGGTACGGTCCCACAATTATTGAGGCACAGCTGGCCGGGATGACCATGATGGTTTTTTCACCCAATACCTTCAATGCAAACTTCAAGGCGATGGCGGCGCCGCAACCCGGGCATCCAAGATGGCCCGGTTTAAAATAGTCTTCTGCGGTTATGCTGAGTTGTGCCATGGTGCAACCGTTTCCGGATCAAGTCCGATCCATATGTTTTCTGCCGGCGGGCTGTCGTTATTTTTGGTTTGCCAGTAAATATCCTCAATCGTCTCCGGGGTGACATCACGTCCCCCCAGGCCGGCCACGTAGCCAAAAATTTGCGGCGGCGATTCAGCCCCGTACATAGCCGCGCGGATTTCCTGGGCAAATATGCCGCTGGCACCGAATGAGCAGTTGCGGTCCACCACCGCCACTTTTTGTTTGCCGTTGAGGATCTGTCTGAAAGAATCAGTGGGAAAAGGACGAAACATTTTTAGTTTTAACAGGCCGGCGCGTTCACCTGCGGTACGCAGGCGTTCCACCGCCTGGCGACAGGTACTGACGGTCGTGCCGGCGGTTACAAAAATGATATCGGCATCTTCACACTGTACCGCTTCCGTCAGGCGAAGATGACGGTCAAAAATGCCGCTAAAATCCTCCGCAATACGCTCAGCCTCTTGCGGAACCTGCTGCATGGCGGTCTGGATATTGTACCGCATTTCCATGTAAGCCTGCGGGGGGACAAATTGATTATAGGCCGCGGGATTTTCAATATCGAGTTGAAAGCGCGGCGATAATGGCGGTAAAAACGCATCAACCGGTTTTTGATCGGGGATATCAATCGGTTCATAGGTGTGGGACAGAAAAAAGGCGTCCAGAACGACCATAACCGGCAGGTTAACCGATTCGGCCAGGCGATAGGCCATCAGGGTCGTGTCGAGAACATCCTGGCTGTCTTCGCAATACAGCTGGATCCAGCCGGTATCGCGCTGGCTGAGGCTGTCGGTTTGATCGAGCCAGATGTTCCATCCGGGTCCCAGCGCGCGATTGACATCCGCCATGACGATGGGCAGGCGGGCAGCCGATGCCCAGTGCAACAGCTCATGCATATAGGCTAGGCCGTGTGAAGAGGTGGCGGTGAAAACGCGCACACCACTGCTGGCCGCACCGATGATGGCGGCCATGGCCGAGTGTTCGCTTTCCACACAGATAAAACGGGCGTCCAGGGTTCCATTGGCGCAGTATTCAGATATCATTTCAACAATATGGGTTTGCGGTGTAATCGGGTAGGCTGCGACCACCTGAACTCTTGCCAGACGCACTGCTTCTGAAACTGCCTGACTACCTTCAGTGACCTGTTTCATACCCCTTCCTCCTTCAACGCCATGGCATTGCGGGGACATTCCGCCACGCACAGACCGCAACCCTTACAATAATCCAGGTTGATCGTGCGCTGCTCATTTTCGATGACCACCGACATGTCGGGGCAATACAGCCGACAATAGTCGCATGCATTGCAGATGCCGCAGTTAAAGCATCGCCGGGCTTCCGTCAATACTGCCTCTTCCGAAAGCATTGCCGCAACCGGTAAAAATGACCGAATCCGATCTTTGGCTGGCGCGATCGGTGCACTGAGCCGTGCCGCGGTTTTGAAATAATGGGTGTTGATCTCATCGGCGGAAACGATATGCGGATTGCGCTCTTTACGGGTATGGCCAAGATATATGGCCATCGAGACAGCGGGTCCGGGGCCCACCCGGCAGTTGGCCACAGCGTCCTTAATGGCCTCACCGCCAAATTTAAAGTAGCTATCCAATGCAATGGCCGCCTGTTTGCCGGAAGCAATTGCATCGCTCACGCTTTTGACGCGATTGGTGAGGTCTCCGCCGTATATAATGGGCGCATCGGATGCCATCAGCGTGCAATGGCTCAGGCGTATTGCACGATCAGACGGTACGTGTTGCCAGGTTTCGGCAGGTTCAGCACCGATGGCGGTAAAAATATGATTGACCTCCAATGTTTCGATGGTTTCTCCGTCCGGCACGACCCGCGCACGGCCCTTAATTTCGGTGGCGCTGACCTTCATTTTTTGCAGGCCAAGGGACAATAATGGATCTGGGTTTGGCGGGGTGCCGGTGGCCTCTTTAATATCCACCGGTGCCAGAAGCGTTTTTAGTTTGACGCCTTCCTCCAGGGCCATTTCCACCTCAGGATCAAAGGCGGGCATGTCCTGTCTGCGCCGACGGTAGACGATGATCGGTTCAACACCTAATCGCACCAGAGAACGTGCTACATCAACTGCGGTATTTCCGCCACCGATTACGGCTGCTCTGCCTGTCAGAGAAACGTTTTCGTCCGACCGCAAACGATACAAAAACTGCAGCCCGTCCATGGCTCTGTGCGCACCCTCAATATTAAGATCAATTGCCCGCCCGTACCCGCAGGCGATGAAAAGCGCATCGTATTGGGTTTTGAATTCTTCCAGCATTTCAGAGGACAATGCTGTGCGGCAATGAATGCTGACACCCAGGTTTTTGATACGATCGATTTCCTTTTCTAACACCGCTTGCGGCAACCGATAGGCCGGTATGCCCCAGCGGAGAATACCGCCGGGTGCGGACGAGGCTTCAAATACATCACACCGATAGCCCAACAAGGATAAAAAGTAAGCCGCCCCCAGACCCGCCGGCCCCCCGCCGGCAACGGCCACTTTTTTACCATTGGGCGGCAAGGGCTTAACCGCAGCAGGCTGCGATTCGGTCGACAGTGTGTCTCCGATAAATCGTTCCAGGTGATGGATGGCGATCGGCGCATCCAGCTGGGCCCGATTACAGGCATTTTCGCACGGATGAAAACAGACATGTCCGCAAATTGCCGGAAAGGGGTTTTCAATCACAATTGTTTGCCAGGCTTCAGAGATCAAATTCTGTGATACCAGCAGCTCAATGCGCGCAATATCCTCCCCCAGAGGGCAGGCGGCGCTGCACGGAGCAGTTTTTTCATCATACAACGGATGCACGTAGCGCCAGGAACCGGTCTTGTTGAGCTCGGTTGAGGCCGAGGAGTGGGGTAGAAATAAAGGAATTTTATTATCCGGATGTTTATTATCTGTCATCGTTGCCCTGCTGTTGAATCAAGTCTTAAATCGTTTATTGTCTTGCATCAACGTAACCTGCGCATAGGCTTTTTGGGCCGCCTGGATATTATTAGCGGGCTTGGTGGCGATTTCGGCTTTGATCGCTTCTGAAATCATGTCCAGGGGCGGTTTGTCCATCATTTTGGCAAATGCGCCGACCATGGCGGTGTTGATAATGGGATGCGTTCGGGTTCCCAGGTCGCAGTCGATCGCGATTTGGGTCGCATCGACCCATGCGAGGCGAAAGCCCTTATAGGCCTCTTTGTCCAGCGGTGGGCTAGCGGTGTTTAACAGGATCCAGCCGCCCGGCTTAAGCCCTTTGGTGACATCCACGTTCTGAAGCAATTTGGCGTCCTGAACGACCACATGATTAGGTGTATACACATTATTGCGGGTCAGGATTTTTTGTTTATCCAGCCTTAAATACGCTTCAACCGGGGCACCCCGTCTTTCGACACCGAACAACGGAAAGGTTTGCACATCATAGCCGGCACTGAAAAAAGCTTTGGCCAGCAGGATCGAGGCCACCACCGTGCCCTGTCCGCCGCGACCGTGAAAACGAATTTCTTGCATTTTTTGTCCATTTGTAGGGATCTATAGTGGTTGTCAAAAAAAAGTTCCGATTGCGGAACGCTTTTTTTGCGACAACACTTAGGCCGCCATCTTTTTTTCGGAATATGAATATGATAAGCGGTAAAAACGCCCGGTGCGAGTCCAAACGGCTCTCATACTATAATAAAACCGCACCCCTGTCAAAGCATCGCATTGGTTTTGACAAAAGCCGGGTCGGGGTCCAACCTGCCGATTAATTTGAATTTACAGCCGTAAAGCAGGCTAAAGTGTTGGGACCGATTTGCCGATATTATCGATACTTGAATTGTGCATGAAGGTGCATGAAAATAGGTGAGAATTTTATCAAATTTCATTACAGCAGGATCGCACAATACTATCAGACAGCCCTTTTTCCTTAATATTCCAATTGGATGTAGCTTGCAAAGGGGTAAATATGGCCAGTTCACGACGGCAAACGGAGTTATCGGATTCAGAATCAGATCACACTGAAAAACGTTCTGGTCAAGATCGGCGCTCCCATAAATTTCCGAAATTAAAATACCTCCTATTTTACGGCCGACGGGCCAAAGTTCGCCGCAAGGAAGATTTGCAGCATACGTTCTATTTTGATCGTTACAGTTCACATCTTTTTGCAGCCATTGTCGCCATCCTGCTGCTGAGTGTTCTGGACGCTCTGCTGACACTGCATTTGATCGGCAAAGGTTCAACCGAAATGAATCCGATCATGGCCTATTTCCTTACATTCGGCCCTTTTGTGTTCATGGGCGCGAAATATTTTCTAACCTGTTTCGGCGTTGTCATTCTGCTGCTGTTAAGAAATGTTGTGCGCAAAAGGTCGATTACCCATGCCCAGAATCTCTTCTCCTATATTATCGCTGCCTTTACCACAATAATCGTGTGGGAGCTGTATTTAATCTTTTTTGTTGCATCCTAGCACATCGATCTAAAGTTGAAGTTTAAAAATTTTCCACGAAAGCACGCAAATAAAAAATATTTCGTGCTTTTATGCTTTCGTGTTTTCGTGGTTTTAGTAACACCAGCAGCATCCTTTTTAACGATGCTTGACATTTGAGCACTTAAGCCTATTATATGACAAATTTTGCTTGAAGGAGCCCTAAATGCCGATTTACGAATATCAATGCAAGGCCTGCTGTCATTGTTTTGAAGCCCTGATGTTGTCTTCCAGTGATCCGGAACCCGAGTGCCCCGAATGCCAATGCGGAGATGTTGAAAAACTGATGTCAGCCGGTTGTATCAGGGCCCAGGGCATTTCGTCCGGCTCCGGTGGCTTTAACGCGCCGGCCTGCAAGCCCTCCGGCTGAGGGATATAGCCTTACTTTCCTCAGTTCGAGGAAAATAAGCCCGCAAAACGGTTTCCACCTTTTTTTGTCTTCAGATATAAGAGCCCTTAGCCCGTCAGGAAAACTAAACCCGGTCACAACCGAAGCTTAAAAGCTCGGTGTCAGTTTCCAGCACGTAAAAATCAAATTGTTATGGACACCCGAATCAATAATTGCCTTAAGCCTTACCGTGATCTCGTGGCCCGGGTGGATCGCCTTTTAGACGATGTGCGCTGCAAATATCCTTCTGACATCGCGTGCCACAAGGGCTGCGATTGCGGCTGCCGCAACCTGTCGATATTCCCCATCGAAGCCCTATCCATATTCATGGCGATCCGGGAACTGCCTGCAAATGCAGCAGCCGCCGTCCGGCAACGGGCCGAAACGCACACGATCTGGGATTGTCCTTTGCTCGAAGACCGGGCCTGTGGTTTGTATCCATACCGGCCGATCATCTGCCGGACCCATGGCCTGCCGTTGCAGACGATTTACAATGGGCGACCGTCCATCGGCTATTGCCGGCGCAACTTTGAAAATCGGTCGGCCATTCCGCGGGACGCCGTCATTGATCTGGATTGGATCAATAACTCGCTCAGGGCCGTCAATGCGGCGCTCGTGCAGCACCTTACCCGGCAGATGCCTGCTCGTCTGTCCATCGCCGCGGCGGTGCATCTCAGACTCCGCTAAACCGGACTCGATATACAGGACATTGACGCCTATGACCCGCGCTTTGTTACTTCAACTTCCGGTGCCGCGCCTGAACTACGGCGTTCATACCGGCAATATTCCCCTGGGACCAGCCTGTCTCAAACAGGCTTCCCTGCATGTGCCCGGGGCACAGGTGGACATTCTGCCCGAAAGCATTGCTGCGTATCTTGCCGATGCGGCTCTCCTGGAAATACTGCTGGAGCACGAGGCGGACATCGTCGGCTTTACGGTGTATTGCTGGAATCTGGAGAGATCGCTTTATTTTGCCCAAAAGCTAAAGGAACGCTATGCGCCCCGCATTATTTTTGGCGGCCCTGAAATCACACCGGACAACCAGGCGATGATTTCCGATGCGGTTGATTTTTATGTTTATGGTGAAGGTGAGGCCACCTTCCTTAGACTTCTTGAGGACCCGGCGATCTGGCAAAAAGGAAGCGCGATGGTCCCGGGCGGGGCACTCTTCAAAAATAGTCCGAGCCCCTATTTGCAGAATTTGTTGGAGCCTGAAATTGAAGATGTCATGCTTCTGGAAACCCAGCGGGGCTGCCCTTATCGCTGCGGATTCTGTTACTATAATAAATCCCATAACAGTTTGTCATTTGTCGATGAAATCCATTTGTTGCAGGGGGTCCAATGGGCGCTTGATCATCATGTTAAAGAGTTGTATCTGCTGGATCCCTCCCTGAACGCCCATCCCGGGCTTAAAAATCTGTTAAAAAAAATCAGCAAATTAAACTCGGACCGGCGTCTTGAGATCATCAGTGAAATCCGGGCCGAAAGCATTGATGCTGAATTGGCTGATCTGTTTGCGGCAGCGGGATTTTCCTGGTTTGAGATCGGTCTGCAAAGCACCAACCCGCGCGCACTCCAGATCATGAACCGACCCACCCGCCTGAAACAATTTGCACGGGGTGCACAACTTTTAAAGCAAAACGGCATCGTACCGGCCATTGATTTAATCGTGGGATTACCCGGGGATGACCTGCGGGGCGTCGACCATTCGCTCGAATTTGTGGCGGAACATGATCTGGCGGATGACATCCAGGTATTCCCGCTACAGGTCTTGCCGGGAACCGATTTTCGTTTAAACAGCACCGAACTGGGATTGCGTTTTGAGAAAACGCCACCCTATACGCTGATTGAGAGTACGACTTTTGCCGCAGAAGATCTATTGCTGGCGTTTGACCATGCTGAAGTCCGTTTTGACGTGGTTTTATATCCCATGCCGGATCTGGATGTTTCCTGGAAATCAGGCCTGGAACCGTTGCCAGACTATCCCAGAGATATAACCGTCAAGATTGCCGATGAGCCGTATATTGCCAAGGTGCAGCTGCATGCCGCAAGGCCGCTTTCAGATCTAGCGGGGCTGGCAAAACGGCTGACCCAACCCTATCAGATCATTATCCATCCTGTGCTTTCGGATACGAAATTTATCAAAGCGGCGCTGTCGATTTTAACGGCGGCCAATCCGTTTACGCCCCTTGAAATCGTGTTCCTGGAACCCGACAAGGTGCCGCACAGCCATTCTATTCTGTTGGCGGTCGAGCTGCAGCGCCCGCATTTTCTGGATCAGGATTTGCGCTACCTTTTTCCTGCGGCCGGTAACCGAGCGGTTCTGTTTACCCTGGTTTCCCAGGACGCCAGACCGATATTTCAGGGTGATATGGAACGCCAGGTGTTCTGGTGGAAGAAAAATCGATTTCCGGAGATGACGGATATTTCAGAGCTGTCAGATATGGACGGCATTCTTATTGATGTTGAAGGGGTCAATGAAGGGGTTGAGGACTGGCAGGACCGGTTTGCCGGGCTTTCCGAAAAAATTCCGTTTATCAGCTTTGCAGATGTGCATTTGCAAAGGCGCTGGTTGATGCTCACGATGCCGGATGATTATGCAGCCAAAGCCCTCCATTGGATCTGATGCCGGTTAAATGAGGGCCATCAATCCTGACAAAATAAAGATCGAACCGAATATACCGCCTGTGATCAAAATTTGACGTTTGATGGAAAAGAAATGATCGCACGGGCCCTGGAGCGAAAGCTTGACCGCAACGGCAATCGATTCCAATTCAGGACGTTGCAATCCCGTCACTTCCTGTAGGGCAGCTAGTGTATGTTGCGTTTTTGCTTTGAGCTGCCTTTTCTGGCGCAATTCATCCGCGCGTTGAAAGGCACGTTTGCGAATTTCTTTTTGAATCGTTGCTTCTGCTCGACTATCCATAAGCCCTCCTTTTTTTCAAGCGGGCAGCAACCCCCTTGGGTCGTTTAATGGCTGGCGCCTGTTTTTGCCCTTGCCCTGCAGCAATGCTTCAAATATATAAGATTGAAATTTCAACTCTGCATCCAAATATAACATAAGCGCTTCTCTTCGAATAACAACCGGTCGCTCCCAAACCGTGGTGATTCGTTTGGATTTTGGGTGCTTTCCATGTGCATACGGTACATTAGCACCTGTTTTTAAATGCTGCACTCAAGGGTATTTTAATGGGATTGAGGAAAATCCGCAGGCGTTTTCAAAAAGAGCGCCAGTCTGCCATTCGGCGTTTCAGAAAACAAAAACGTCTAAATTTACTGGCATCCCCGGGCAGGCACGAATTTATTATTGTGCTCGATCATTTAAAACCGTTTTTCAACATTGGCAAAATTTTTCGAAGCGCAGATGCTTTTGGTGCGGCGGAAGTTCATTTAATTGCGACCGATTTTT
Source organism: Desulfobacterales bacterium (assembly GCA_050122475.1). Taxonomy (GTDB): domain Bacteria; phylum Desulfobacterota; class Desulfobacteria; order Desulfobacterales; family JAHEIW01; genus JAHEIW01. The sequence goes on from JASFIV010000041.1 coordinate 12,091, forward strand.
TTGATCCGGCGCCGGCGAAAGGCTCCTTTAAGTGGGTGCCGGCAAAATTCCACGCGGACTTTGCCAGCTGCTATGCCGAATTGATGGATCGTCAATATACCCTGTGTGTGATGGAGGTCGCGGGCGGCGAAGACCTTGCCGTCACCAACCTGCCCCGTAAAAGCGCTTTCATTTTCGGTAACGAAGAATTCGGGCATCAATTTGACAAAGATCGCTATCCTGGAATCAAATCACTGAAAATACATCAGATGGGTCAGGTGGAGAGTTTGAATGTGAGTATTGCGGCGTCGATTGTGATGTACGAGTACGTCAAACAACACAGAAGTGGCTTTTAAAACCTCATTGATTTGAAGAGGTTGATGAGCAGTTTAATGCAAGATGCCCCAAAAGAAAGGGTCTAAATTGAATTAGAGCTTTATGCCTCACGCAAAGGCGCAAAGACGCCAAGTTTTTTAATCAAAAATTCTTTGTGGCTTAGCGGCTTTTCGTGAGCAATTAATTATAACAGACAGAATACCTTATACTTGATGCACTTTAGTCAACTTAGTCGCTTAATTGTCACTACAAAAAACGGGCTGTTTCCGGCAAATGGACGACCGGAAATGCCCGTTTAATGGTTTAATACGGCCTGAATTAGAGCTCGATCGAATCCCCGGGGTTCATGACGGTTACTTTGGCAGCGGTTTCTTTCTCAACCCGTTTGGCCCAGCCGTGAGGATCCTGTTTGATGACGTCAAAGGTGTCATAATGAATCGGAACCACCTGTCGCGGCTCGATCAGTTTGACAGCACGAAGCGCATCATCAGGGCCCATTGTAAAATTGTCGCCGATCGGCAAAATTGCCAGATCGATGCCTTCTTCACCGATCAGCTTCATGTCATAAAAGAGGCCGGTATCACAGGCGTGATAGATTTTCTTACCTTCAATATACAACAAAAATCCGCAGGGGTTTCCACCGTAGGAGCCATCCGGCAGCGCCGATCCGTGCTGGGCAATGGTTAGCTTGACCCTGCCCCAGGGGTAATCGAAACCACCGCCGATGTGTTGCGGATGGGTATTTTCGACTCCCTGGCCGGCCAACCAGGTCTGAATTTCGTAATTGGCGATGACGGTGGCGTTGGTGCGTTTGGCAATGTTAATGGTGTCGCCCAGATGATCGCCATGGCCATGTGATACCAGGATGTAGTCGGTTTGAATCTCATCGGCCGTGCCGGAAGCCAGCGGGTTGTCACTCAGAAAAGGATCGATCAACAAACGGCTTTGATCGGTTTCGATCAAAAAGCAGGCATGACTGAACCAAGAAATTTTTATTGTCATCTTGCCCCTCCTTTTGGTTCACCGGGATGCTTATAAAAATTTTTCGATTTCGGCGCCGCTTCTAAGGCCTTGGATGTAAGCGCTGGCTTCTGTATCCATCTTCTGCTTTTTAAGGTGCTCGGAAAGCCGCTCTTTGACCTCGGCATAAGCCACTTTTTGAGCGGGCTTTTTATCAACGACCTTGATCAGGTGATACCCGAATTGGGTTTCGACAATGTCACTGGTCTCATTGGGCTTCAGATTGAAGGCCGCATCTTCAAAGGGTTTGACCATCTGACCGCGCCTGAAATAGCCCAGGTCACCGCCATTCGGGCCGCTGGGCCCCTCTGAATAGGTTTTTGCCAGGGTCGCAAAATCTTCTCCCTTTTTGGCTTTTTCCTGAACCGATTCGATTTTTTTGCGGGCCTTATCTTTTTCCTCCTGTGGCGCATCGGCATTCACTTTAATCAGAATGTGGCTGGCTTTGACCTGCTCGGGTTGCTGGAAGAGCTGCGGGTTGGCATCATAATACGATTTTACTTCTTCGTCGCCAATCTCAATCTTTGCCCGCACTTCTGTGTCGATCAATTGCTGGATGGCCAGGCCACGTTTAATTTGATCCTGTACATCTGATTCGGTGAGTCCCATGTTGCTCAACAATTGCTCAAATTCACCTGGTTGGCTGTACCGTTGCTTTATTTTTTGAAATTCATCGGTAACATCCTTGGGGTCAACTTTGATGCCTTTTTTCTTGGTCTCCTGAAAGAGTAGTTCGCGGTCAATCAGGCTGTCCAGCACCTGGTTTTTCATCATCCCCATTTGGGCCTCAGGTACCTGTTGCCCTCTCTGGCTCGCCCGCTTGATATAAAAATCCATCTCACGCTCAAAATCATCCTTGCTGATGGCAACACCGTTGACAATAGCCGCTTGGCCTGCGGGTTCTTTTTTCTCTTCTGCCAAAGCCAGCGTTGACACCAGCATAAGCATCATTGCCATCACTACTGTCAAAACCGGCCGGTTCTGGGAAAAATTCATTTAATGGTCTCCTGTAAATTTGTATAAAAAAAAAGACCCCGAAGAGCCCCTTCTTTTAGAAATGAATATAAAAAAACAAACTCTGAGATTTACAGGGCGTCTCAATTCAACTTGACCCTGTTATATGCCTTGATGCTGCTATTATAAAACACCGCCTATAAATTTTCAACTATTGCACCCGATCGGGTTAAAAAAAAGAGTTTGGTGCCCGATTGATTGCCGCCAGCGTTTCAGTATTCATAACCTATCGAATCATTAAAAACGCATAACGATTCATTTTTTGCGGGCTTTCGCTTGAATTTTTTTCTTGGCTGCCATGGGGGTTATCCTCCTCTGCCTGATTGATACCGTATTGGAAATTTGATCTTTTAACTGTTTTTGACACAATCGGCAACACAAATATAAAGCCGGCCGGAGGGTTAAGCTTTACATGGATTCAAACGCATTCGCAATTCGAATGGATTTATTACAATTTTGTCTGCTTCTAGCGGGTTTTATTGCACTTTTGTCAGATTAATCCGATGCCTATAAACAGCTAATAACCAGATAACAGTGCGTAATCAGACACTATTCATTATTGTTTGGGTCGCCGCTTGCCGATGGCATTGAAATTGCCAGGTATGACTTCAACAGACAAACACGAGCGCATTAGATACCCACTGTAAGCTACAAACGAGGCACCCTGATGAACCGAGAAATGAAAAATATCAAAAAGCTCTCATCCGAACCCGAGCCGGTTGACGACATCCGATGCGATTACTGCCAGCGGCATTTGGCGTCTGCATCGGAATGGATTCGTGGCGAAAAGCAGACCATTTGCGAAACCTGCTATCGCAATTTTTTAAATCCCGGCCACAACTGCCCCCCGCGGGAAATCGGCTGAAACAGATTTTCTATCCAATCTTCTTGGCGACATCGCCATCCGGACAACGTTCTATCGTATTTTAGTCGGACCGTCCTCGAGGATATCCATTACGTGCCGCTGCGGCCATTATCGGATGATCTGTGATACCGGCCCCTTCTTTGAAAAGTGATTATCAGAGATGTCATTGTATTGACCCGCCCTTTCGAGTGTGGAATAATACAATCCAATTAGGGACAACTGCTTGTTTTTTATCTGCCTTACCCAGGAGGACTCGCCATGGAACCGCAAGACTACATCAATTTGGAAGACAAACTCGGTGCCCATAACTACAAGCCGCTGGATGTGGTTTTACAGCGCGGCGAAGGTATCTGGGTGTGGGATGTTGCGGGCAACAAATATATGGATTGCCTGTCGGCCTATTCAGCGGTTAATCAGGGCCATTGTCATCCGAAAATTATGGGCACCATGATCGAACAGGCACAGATATTAACTCTGACGTCCCGAGCGTTTCGGAACGATCAACTGGGTCTGCTCTATAAAGAACTCTGTGATTTGACCAATTCTCATAAAGTATTGCCCATGAACAGTGGCGCTGAGGCGGTTGAAACCGTCATCAAGGCTGTTCGCAAGTGGGGCTATCAGGTCAAAGGGGTTGCTGAAAATAAGGCTGAAATCATCGTGTGTGAAAATAATTTTCATGGTCGCACCATCAGCATCGTTGGTTTCAGCACGGACAAAACAGCTCGCGAAAATTTTGGTCCCTTTACCCCCGGATTTAAGATTATTCCATACGGCAATAGTGATGCCCTCGAAGCCGCCATCACACCGAACACCGTTGCTTTTCTGGCTGAGCCTATTCAGGGTGAGGCCGGAGTGATCATCCCGCCCGACGGCTATCTGCGCGAGGCCAGATCGATATGCACCCAAAACAATGTCGTCATGGTTCTGGATGAGATCCAGACCGGCCTGGGGCGCACCGGCAAGTTGCTGGCTGAAGAACATGAGGGGATTGAGGCCGACCTGACCCTGATCGGTAAGGCGCTTTCTGGCGGTTTTTACCCCGTTTCGGCAGTGCTTTCCAACAAGGAGGTCATGGATGTTTTACGTCCCGGTGAGCACGGCAGCACTTTTGGGGGCAACCCGCTGGCCTGCGCCATAGCGCGTACGGCCCTCAGGGTTTTAGTCGAAGAGGGCATGATTGAAAATGCCGCCAGGATGGGGGATTATTTTCTATCGAACCTTTCCAAGATCGAAGCGCCTCACATCAAATCGGTGCGGGGCAGGGGGCTTATGCTGGCCGTAGAGATGACCGCGGACGCCGGCGGTGCCCGCCAATATTGTGAGCAGTTGATGGTCAGGGGTCTGCTCTGCAAAGAGACCCATGAAAACACGATTCGTTTTGCCCCGCCGCTAGTGATCACCCGCGAAGAAATCGACTGGGCCCTGGAGCGCATCGAAGCTGTTCTCACCCAACCGAATTGAAGCGGTCATGTCATTTCCCGAAAGGCGATATGAATTATAAGGTGCTGGTGTCCCGATATTTTGGATTCCACCACCGTTTTTATTTTTTCTAAATGTTTGGTTGCCGATCATCCCAAATATCGGGACACGGCGTTGTTTCGGGGTAGCTCATCCACATACCGCCTTTCAGCAAATAACATGCCCGCCTTGCAGGTTTGGACGATGGTATCAATATTACAGGCCAAATTGATTTCAAAGTGCCAGATCATGCCGTCCGCGATAGGACCCAATTAAAATAACATAACCGGTTTCATAACCTTTAGATTTTTTTTGAGGCCAAGACGCAATTCGGTTCAAAAGTGGAGCGTACACGCTAGTACTCGAGCATTTTGAACCGAATTGTAACACAGGCCTCGAGAAAAATATGAGGGTTAGGGAACCGGTTCATATTGAACAATAGAGGAATCCGCAAATAGCCTTCGGGTAAAAAAAGGTGGATTTGGGCGGCATGGTGCAGCCACAGCCGCAGACGCGTTTCACGTCTTCGATGCGAACGTCATTGGTGATGATCGCCATCTGTGCTTGTCCCCCCATAACGGCGGTCATACACCTGGTAAAGTTTCTTTCATATTCAATTTTATCGGACTTCGTTTGTTCTTTCCCCGCAATTCCCAGGATCTCCTCGATGATAAAATAATGCGCCACCGTCAGATCCAGTTGTTTTATCTGCTCCGGGAAATTCCATTTCAATTCCGGGAAGGCTTCGGGCTTTAACCGGACGGCATAGGCATTTTCCTCAAAGATAAGGCCAAATGTCCAGGGTTTACCCAGAATGAACTCATGAAGATCGCCTGGATCCGCCACCGGCCTAATCTTAAAATTTCTTTCGAATTTTTTCATTATGGCGGCTTCGGCAAAATTTGGTATGCCTTTGATCAGACGATGGGTGGGCAGGATGCGCAGATCATTCGCTTCGGTGTTGGTTAACCACATCAGATGGAAATTGTATCCCTCATCACCGGTATGAGCCGGGTTGTCGGCCATTTGCTGCTTCATGTACGCCAGCGAACCGGCATAGCGGTGATGGCCATCAGCCAGGATGATCTGCTCGTCTTTTAAGCGCTCTACGAATTTAGCAATGATGGTCTCATCCTGGATAATCCCCATGACATCGATGACCCCCTGGTAATCCTCTGTTTTGCAAATCGGGTCCTGGATGCAGGCATCCATATAGGGTTCCAGCCCAAATGATTCATCGATATAAAGCCCGTGGGTCGGGCTGGCGTTCAGCCGGGTTTGCGCCAGCAACTCGAGCTGCCCATCGACGGCATCATCCATGACATTTTCGTGCCGTAAAATGATATTTTCCTGCCAATCATGCACTCTGATCTTGCAGATAAATCCCTTGCGGCAATACGCTTCAGGATCAGATGGTAAGGAAAAATATTGATAATAGACATAGAGGCCGGGCACTTCATCCTGTATGATGATTTTATTGCGTTTCCATTCCGCTAAAGCAGCTGCTGCGTTTTTGGCCGGTTGATCCCCTCTGGGGATGGACAGATGGATGCTGTTCAACGAATTGCCGTAGAGCGCCTCCCGTTGCTTTTCAGAAGCAACGTCAAACAGCGGTGAGGTTAGCTCCCCGATATTTTCCAACAAGGATGGGCGATACCGCCAAGCTCTGAAAGGTTTAATTTCGGCCATGGTTCAATCGAACTCCGTATTGACGATCATTGCCAGCAGGCGCTTGATTTCGGTTTGCTATTATACGTGTGAATGCGGTTGCATTCAAGCATCAAAATGATGCCTTCAGATTGGCGTGGGTTTATTTAAGATTTGATGCACCTAAAAAAAGAGGTGTATTGGTTTGGTAAATTGGATTTTCGAAACCAGGTGCTATGCACGCGGTTTCATCGCGTTGTTTTCAACGACTGGGGCACTTCGCGCCCCTGTCTTTTCCCGCCTATGGCGGTAAAATCCAAACCACCCGCTGTGCGGGTGGTCGTTGACTCTCATTTGACCAAAGTAAAAATATGTCAAATAGAGTAAAATAAAGTAAAATGGAGTAAAGATAAGTCAAAAAAAAGCAGGGTACAGTGCACCCTGCTTATTAGCGTTCATAACGTTAAATCGTTATTAGGATAAGTCTCTGTAAGCCTCCCTTAAGTCCATCACCGCTCTTCTCTGGATAAAAGAGAGCCTGCGGCGATCAAACCCGCTGCGGCGTTCGGTGCGCAGCCTTCTTTCCGGGCCCAGATAAAACCCATTTTTTTTTCGGCGATCAATGCCCGATCGCGTCCCCCAATTGTCGTGAAAGTATTTAATTGCCGGGACTGCTTCGCGCAACGGTTTCAGTGTCGCGTCCATTTTTTCACCACTTGACTGCTGCTCAGCCGTTAGATTTTAACTTCCGTCTCTTGACTATCCTAATAACTTGGAGGGAAAATACGCAAAAGGGGTAAAACTGGCCTTTGTCCGCTGATGCTTCATTACCGGACTTTGGGGAGCGAAGCAACCATTTTTTTTATTTATTTACTAAATAAAAATGAAGTCACTTGAATCAAACATAAGTAAATAAAAGGACGCCACAAATAATAATTTGAATTCATCACATGAGCGTAAAGGCTCAAATTGCGGATGCTGGATGGGCAAAGGCTGAATCGGAAATAATTGACTTTCAGTGAGCCATTAAACTTAAGTGGTGCTCAACCCTGACAGTTTTGCAATCTCACCCATCATGCGGTCAACCACCACTTCGGCAGCTAACGCCGGGCCCGCGTGGTACGCTTCGCCGAAATTTATGCGAACGCCGGTCCGCCGTCCACCGGTCATATACGTGATACCGACCGGTATTAAGGGTAACTCCAGGCGTGACAACACGAATTTGACCATCCCAATTTGGCCGGGTCCCATTTTGTCACGGTAATAGGTCCCTTCCGGGAAAATAACGATGCCCTCGCCCTTTTGAAGAAGGGCAATGGTGGCCTGCAAAAACCGCCGGCTTTCAAGGGGTCGTTGCCGGTTGAGGGGTATGCCGCCCAGAGCAGAGATGAACCAATTGCTCAGGGCATTTTTGAAAAGTTCGTATTTGGCGATGTAATAAAGCGGCCGGGGCGTGGCCAGACCCAACAGCGGGATGTCCTCCCAGCGCTGGTGTTTGACTAACAGAATAAAGGCACTGTCTTCGGGCAAATTCTGCATGCCGTGGGCTTCGAGGTGAAAAAAAGGCCAAAGCAACAACCGGGTCAATAACCTGAAAACCCGCAAAAACGCTTTCTTTCGTCCTGTTGGGTGCTGCCGGTCGGATTTTTGCCGCAGCCGCGATTTGTCCACAGCAACTGAGCCTTTTCGTTTGATCGGGCGAATACCCGGGTTATATCAATCCAGCACTTTGGCAAGTGCCTGGGCGCATTTAACCTTGGCCGTTTCAGAGCCTTCCAGATGGAGTATCTTGTTTTCCATATCAATTTCAACCAGCTGGCAGCCGTGCTGCTCAACCGTATTTTTTACAATCGTTAGCAATTGCGCTGCATTTAATTCTGAGGTCATTGTTATTTCCTTTGATATCCATTCGATTTAAAACAATCGCCATTTCAACAGTGGTAGAAGGTAACATAGAATTCAAATATGAGATGTCAATCGCTTTTTTACCCCGGCTGCGGGCCTATTACGGGAGTTACAACCGCAGCCGGCGAAACCATAACCGCATCCTTAAGCCTGTCTTTTCTCTTTTATGGCCAGGCTGCAAATAATGGCGATGACTGCCAGTGCGGCCGAAAATATAAATGTGATTTGGTAACTGCCGGTAATGTCAAAAAGCACACCACCTACAAAGGCCCAGAGGCCGCCGCCGAGGTGATGGATGGTGGTGATAAAACCGGAGATCACGCCCACATTCGTAAATCCGTAAAGCCGTCCCGAAAGGGTAGTGGTCAGCGGTGCGGTAATCATTAGGGTAAATCCAAAACCGGCTGCGAAAATATAAAAGGTGATCGGATTGGGGTATTGTGTAATCATTAGGAATAAAATCAGCCGCACTGCAAAAGTCAGTGCAATAGGGATTTTGTTGCCGATCAGATCTGAAGCCGGTCCGGCAATCAGAATGCCCCCCATGCTCAAGAGACCGAACCAGGCCATCATGTTGGCGGCCGTGGTGGGGGAGACACCATAATCGGTTACAAATGGAACCAGATGCGTGGCCACCATAAAATCACCGCTGCCGCAGATAAACATAACCGTCAAAAAAAACCAGAATGAGCCGGTTTTGAAGGCTTGCAGCAGGTTCAAGTCATCGGCCCGCAAGGGGGTGTCGTCTGATTTTTGGGGTGCGGCGGTCGCTTTTATGGGTTGATGTCCGTAAGGCTTGAGACCCATATCTTCAGGATTGCCTTTGATCGCGCCCAGGACCAGCAAAATATTTACAGCCAGCATAACAATGCCCAGGAGCACATATGAGAACCGCCAGCCATAGGCTAAGACAATCCAATTGATGATGGGAACCAGGACAAATTGGCCCAGGCAGCTGCCGGACAGAGACAGGCTGATGGCCAATCCTCGCCGGCGGGTAAACCATTTGCTCATCAAGGCTGCAATCAAAGGAACCGAGGCCCCACCCACGCCCACCGCGGTTACCACACCGTAAAAAAAGTGAAATTGCCACAAGGCAGTGATGCGGGACGTGCTCGTGTAACCGGCGGTTATGAGTACCGTTGACACCAAAATGACCCAGCGGGGCCCATAGCGGTCATATAGCTTACCGGCGATGCTCAGGGTCAGTGCGAAAAATACCATATGCAGGAAAAAAGCCGAAGAAATCGAGGCCCGATTCCAGCCCAGTTCGGCAATCATGGGCTTAAACATGAGTCCAAAAGAAAAGCGGGCACCGGATTGAAAAAAGAGCAGCAAAAAACCGGCAGCCAGCACATACCAGCCAAAAAAGATACGCGAAGTGGAGGTGTTTTTTTGCGATAAGGTTATGCTTTTTTGTTTTGCTTTCATCCGCACCCGTGGCTGGCATCAGAATTAATATCCGGTAATTGGCAGATGCATATCAGAAGCCGGCATTGGATAGCAAGCGCTTCACTCATACCCGCAGGCGGGATGACGGGCTGGATTACAGAATTACGGACCGGATCTAAAGCCTGCTAAATGTCACAATAGATGGATTTGCTTGCAACTTGATCAAACCATCCTTATATAAAATATCGAAATGCATCAGAAAAATGGTTATAAAATTATTGAATAAAACGTTCTGCCCGTTTGTCGATTGAACAAAATCAGACATGATCCCATTCAGAACGGGCTCAACTGGCTCAACCGGTGACCGGCCAGCCTGATGACGTCACCGTTGCAGTGAAAAATAAGCGGGCGTGAAAATAAATCTTTATAGCTACAGAAAGAAGGCGTTATGGAAAACTGGATCCCATTTGCCGAAGGCGAGTACATTGTCGATCAGGCATTTATCGTGGCACGCGATCAGCGTGCAGTTGCCATTGAAAATGCCGTCATTGAAATCTTTACCACTGCCGATGGAAAGCGTTATCTGAAAGGCAACGGTCGGATTCAAAATATTCTGCTGGTGGAGCTGCTGGAAGACAGCGACGATTTAGATCTTATTCTGGATCTGGGAGATGAGTTTCAATACCGGCTTAAAAAACCCGAGCTTCAATCCGGCAAATTTTTTGCCCCGGATGCCAAATCTTCAATTCAATTCCGACCCGCACAACCCTGGGAACAAATCCCCTCCGCTGATTTTGCAAAGCTAATGTCCCGAATCAATAGGATCGATTTGTAAGCTGAACGTGGATTCTGTTCCATGGCCGGCGGCTTAATAGCCGCGTCTTGGATCAACGACATTCAGCAGGGGTTGGCTGGCTTGGCTGCGCCGGTAATT
>JASFIV010000042.1:0-22456 GCA_050122475.1 Desulfobacterales bacterium
CTCTGCTCATCGGCGATAGCGCTTCAGATGATTCCAGGGCGACACCGCTTAGAACAGTCAATAATGTGATTGGCGCGCTGCCGAGTGTAACCTATAAAAAAAGCAAACATCTGGTGGGTGAGCGAACCACATTATATATTTTTTCCGATGGGGTTTATGAGGTTGAAAAGGCGGATGGGTCGATGTGGCAATTCGATGAGTTTGCAGATTTTATGAACAAAAGAGAGTCGGGCAGCCAATCAAAGCTGGATCGACTATACGGGCATGCTGAAAATATCAGAAACCAGGCAAACTTTGAAGATGACTTTACCATCGTGGAAGTGGCCTTTGGAAAAAGCATTGCCATTTCTTGATTCTTTGAGATCTTTAAGACATGCCGCCAAGGACTTCGGCCACGATCTTTAGGCCGTGGTCAATCTCGGTCGTGGTGATATTCAGATGGGGCCTGAAACGAATGCTTTTAGGGCCGCAGCCCACGACCAGCACCCTGGCCCGGACGCATTGCTCTGCAAAGCGCTTGCGGAATTCAGGATTTGGCAGGTCAAAGGCACAAAGCAGGCTCTGCCCCCTGACGTTGGAAATGGTGTCCGAAAAGTGCGACTGCAGATCCTGCAGTTTGGCCAGCAGATAGGCGCCCTGCTGTTCGGCTGCCTCCACCAGTCTTTCGGATTCGATAATTTCCAGGATGCGTTGGCAGCGCACCATATCCACCAGGTTGCCGCCGAAGGTTGAACCGATTCGCATGGAGCGCTGAAAGACATTTTCCGGCACCTCATCCATGATTGGCCCGGCCAGCATGCCGCAGACCTGGGTCTTTTTGCCGAAACTGATGATGTCCGGCTGAATCCCGTGGTGCTCGTGGGCCCAGAAGCGCCCGGTCAGCCCGATCCCCGTCTGGACCTCGTCGAGGATAAAGATGATCCGGCTTTCAGTGCACAGCTCTCTTAATGCCTGCATGAACTCGGGCCGAAAATGATTGTCGCCGCCCTCACTCTGGATAGGCTCGATGATCAGACCGGCAATACGGTCCCCATGCTGGCGTATGGCCTGCTTGACCTGCTCCAGCGCCTGCCCTTCGATTTCAGACACGCGTTGGACCTCGGCTGCGTCAACCGGAAAGCGGAGCTTGGGATTATCGATTCGCGGCCAGTCGAATTTGGGAAAATATCGGGTCTTGTCGGGATTATAGGTGTTGGTCAATGATAGCGTATATCCGCTGCGGCCGTGGAAGGCTTCCTTGAAATGGATGATCATGTCCGCGCGCGCATCATCCTTGCCCGCGGCCAGGTTCAAGCGGGTCTTCCAGTCAAAGGCGGCCTTCAGGGCATTTTCAACCGCCAGCGCACCGCCTTCGATAAAGAACGCATGCGGCAGGTACGCCGGCATGGCCATCCGGGCAAAGACTTCCATGAACCGGGCCATTTGTTCGGTATAGACATCCGAGCAAATCGGCTTCTGGGTGGCCGCCCGGGCCAGCTCATCGCTGATTTCCAGCATCCGGGGATGGTTGTAGCCAATGGCCTGGGATGCATACATGGTGTATAAGTCCAGGTACTCTGTCCCGTCCCTTTGATCCACAATCCAGCTGCCGTGGGACCGCTCCAGGTCCATCACCAGGTCCATACCATCGGCCAGTATGTACCGGCCTAACGTCTCGTGAACATTCATATCCGTTTTCATGATGCATCCTTATCGATGATGGCTTTTGACATCGTCGCCGGTTAGCCTACCATTTGTCTGCTCATTACTCTTTTTGCAACTTAACCGGAATCACCTTTAAGGCCGGCATCCTGGCCTTGGGATCAATGGGGACGGCACTCATCAGGGAGTTAAAATTGGGTTCACTGAAATGAATCGGCGCGAAGAGATGCCCGCGCTGCAGGCTGGCATTGATCTTCAAAGGCAATAGCACCGATCCATGAGGGCTGGTCAACCGCACGATATCGTCTGCGCCCAAACCGGCCGCCTCGGCATCTTCCGGATTCATGTCTACATACGCTGCCGGTTTGAGCCTGGAAAGTTTGGTGGTTCGCCGCGACATCTCTCCGGTGTTGAAATGTTCCAGCAGGCGCCCAGTGATTAACACATAGGGGTATTCCTCTGTGGGCTCCATGAGGGTGTCCGGCAAATCAACCGGTAAAAAACGCGCGCGGCGGTCGCGAAAGCCGAATCCGTCTTCATACAGACGGGGGGTGCCCGCATGGGATTCATCATAACAGGGCCAAAAAATCCCGGAAGACGATTTTAACCGTTTGTGGGTGATGCCGCTGAAAACCGGGGCCGCTTTGCGAATTTCTTCCCAGACATCTTCGGTCGAGGTGTATTGCCAGTCGGCTCCCATGGCATTGGCCATTTCCGTCAAAATCTGCCAGTCGGCCTTGGCTTCGCCCGGCGGTTTCAGCCCGGCTGCTGTATATTGTACCCGCCGGGCAGCGTTGGTAAAGGTACCGTCTTTTTCTCCCACCATGGCAGCCGGCAGGACAATATGGGCGTACCGGGTTGTCTCATTGGGGAAAATATCCTGCACAATGAGCAGGTCCAGTTTCTGGAGCATCCAGGTAACGAAGTTGGATTGCGGCTCTGCGATCGCCGGGTTTTCACCGATGACATAAAGAGCCCTGATTTTATTTGAGGCAATATCATGTATCATTTCAGGAGCTGCCAGACCCGATTTGGAAGAAACATCAATTCCCCAGAGAGCGCCGACATGCACCCGGGCGGCTTCGTCACCAACTTCCATATGCCCGGCCAGCAGGTTGGGCACGGCTCCCATGTCGCAGGCGCCCTGCACGTTGTTCTGGCCTCGCAACGGTGATAGTCCGCACCCGGGTTTACCGATGTTACCCGTCAGCAACGCCAGATTAACAAGGGCCGTAATATTGTCCGTCCCGTGGGCGTGCTGTGTCAATCCCATGCCCCAGATAAAAATGGTTCTTTTGTCATGAATCAATTCGGCCGCTTTCTCCAGCTCTTCGCGTTTGACACCGGCACGCATGCAGGCAGCATCAATATCAAAGCCATCCAAGCTATCGCATACGGCTTTGAAACCGATGGTTTGCTTTTCACAAAATTCCCGGTCGTGCCAGCCATTTTCGTAGATAATTTTCCCCAGGGCCTTGATCCAGAAAATGTCCATGCCCGGTTTTACTTTGAGATGCACCGCGGCATTTTTGACGAGATCCGTCTCCCGGGGATCTGCCAGAATCAGATTCAGACCGCCCTTTTTGGCGCGTTTTTTGACCTGCATCCAGATAACCGGATGGGTAAAGGTCGTATGCGCTCCTACCAGAAATACGGTTTCGGTGGCTTCATAGTCTTCCAGAAAGGTGCTGACCGCACCGTACCCGAGCTGCCGTCTCAGAGCAGCTTCGGATGGTCCGTGTCACAACCTGGCACAGTTGTCGACATGGTTGTTGCCGATGACGGCGCGTTGGAATTTCTGCGAAAGGTAGTTCTCTTCGTTGAGGATTTTGCCGCTGGAAAGCATCCCGATACTATCAGCACCGTATTTACTGGAGATCTCTTTCAACCGCTGGGCAGCAAATTGGATGGCCTCATCCCAGGAGACCAGCTCCAGTTTGTCCACTTTACGGATATAGGGTTGGGTGAGACGCTCTTCATGGTTGACAAGCTCATGCACCGTAAAGCCTTTGACGCACAGATATCTGGCATTCAGTTCCGGATTGCGGCCGGAGGCTTTGCTCTTAATGGGTCTTCCAGTTTCGTCTAAAGACAGCTCCAGGTTGCAACCTACCCCGCAATAGGGGCACACAATCGGTATGGAAGATGACATCACAGCACCTCCATTTGAATTAAGTCGTTGCCTCTCAATGAGTTACACAAATTATGCCGGTTTTACAAACCCAGATCCTGATTGATCAAGATGACCTTAATGCGGCCTTTGGGGTATGATTTTTCATGAATCGTCCAGACGTTGCAAATTCGCGCTGGGCTGTTGCAATCCATACAGTAGGCGGTCTTGACGCAGGGTGTTTTTTGTCCGTGTCGAATGGCATTGGCCGGGGCGGCCAGAATCTTGATGCGCTCCATGGCCTGCTCCAGATCCGAAACAATCTTGTTGCGGCTCACCATAATCACCACCCACTTGGGGCCAAAAACCATACCCCCCACGCGGTTGCCGATCATGTCCAAATTGACCAGTATACCGGATTCAACGACGGCATTGGTTCCGCTGAAAAAAAGATCGGCTAAAAGGGCCCGACGACGACGCTCAATGATTTCTGCACGGGGTACTTGTTCATCAAACGTTTCGATCAGATCGAAGGCGGGATCTTCTTTAAAAAATTCTAATATCCCGGTTTCATGAAGTGTTAGGGAATCCCCCCAGGAGACACTTTTGACATCTATTTGGGGTAAAATCTCGCTGAGGACGATCTTATCGGCATCAGCAGGGGTTGGTGCAATAAAGGCCTCGAAATTGTTTTTCTCAAGCGCTTCTTTGCAGCTTTGCAGCCTGATGTTCCAAAATTTCTGTATGGGTGTTTGCATGGGTTGCTAAGCAGCTTTCTTCATCTCTCGACAGGTACTGACAATCTTTGCAGCGCTGAATCCCAATGTCTCACTTAGATAGGGCACATCTCCAACTTCTCCGAATCGATCCTGAGCGCCCAATCGTTTGACTTTAGCAGGATAGTTTTCGGCCAGAACCTCGCAAACCGCTCCACCCAGCCCACCGATCACGTTCTGGTTTTCGGCGCTGACGACCGCGTTGGTTTTCTTCACAGATGCTAAAAGGGTTTCGACATCGAACGGCTTGACCGACGGATAATGAATATGCTCGGCGAAGATACCTTCCTTCCTCAGCTCGGCGACGGCTTTGCGCGCAAACTGGGTGGTCAGCCCGGTAGTCACCAGGGTGACATCCGAGCCCTCATCCAATACCCTGGCCTTATTCGGATCAAATTCGTAGTCTTCATTAAAAATCGGCGCGTGGACTTCCCGGATCAGCTGCATGTATTCGGGTTTTTTACTGGCGGCCATATATCTGACCACCGAGCGCAGCTCGTAGACATCTGCCGGGCAGTAAACGCGCATGTTCGGCATGGCGCGCATGATCGCCAGATCCTGGAAGCACATGTGGGTGGCACCGTTTTTGGCCGTAGTGATTCCCGGGGCGGTGCCGACGATTTTGACCGGGTTTTCGGCATAGGCAATCGAAATCGTGATCTGGTCATAGGCCCGGCGAGTGGCAAAGGGGGTAAAGGTCGCACAAAACGGAATCATGCCTTCATTGGCCAGGCCGGCCGAAATCCCGATCATGTTCGCTTCCGCCACGCCGACATCGAAAAACCGATCTGGAAATGCTTCCCATACCCGTGGAACGGTGCCCGATGATTTTCCCAGGTCCGCTTCCAGGCAAACGACTTTGCTGTTTTCGGTCATCAGCTCAATGAGCGTATCGGTATAAACGGCTCTTAATTCTTTCTCGTGTAACGTCATTCCTATTTTCCTTCTGTCCAGTTAAATTCAAACGGCCCTTCTTCACCTTCAGCGCAGACGCCTCCGATGACTCTCTGGCGCTCGTCATCGTCGGGGATGCTGATAAAGTGGCATTCGATGCGGTTCTCGTAACAGACATTGCCTTTGGCCTTGACGGTATGGGCCACAATCATGGCCGGTTTATCTTTAACCGCAATCGCTTTGTTGACGGTCTCATATATATCATCCCAATCATGGCCGTCCATTTCAAACACCTCCCAGCCAAAGGAGCGCCATTTATCCACCACCGGCTCCAGTGAGACAATTTTTTCAACTTCGGCGTCGATCTGCATTTTGTTGTAATCGGTAATGACCACCAGGTTATCCAGCTTGTGATGGGCCGCAAACATGGCAGCTTCCCAGATCTGGCCTTCCTGTGATTCCCCGTCGCCGACAACACAAAAAACAGTGTTGCTTCTGTTGGCAAGCTTGCAGGCCAGGGCAATACCGTTGGCGCAGGATAACCCCTGTCCCAATGAGCCGGCCGTCTGGTCGATACCGGGGGTAATCACCTGGTCCACATGGCTCGGCAATCGGGTGCCGTTGGCATTTAACGTCAACAGTAGATCTTTGGGGATAAATCCTTTGTAAGCCAGGGCGGTGTAAAGGGTCGGACCGGCATGTCCTTTGGACAGGATAAAACGGTCGCGATCTTCCCAGCGGGGCTCGTCCGGCTTTAGATTCAAAATTCTGAAATACAGCGTGATGATAATTTCCACCAGGCTAAGGGAGCCGCCGATGTGCCCGCCGCCTGCCCGGCACATAATATCGGTGATGATATAGCGGAATTCTTTAGCCAGCTGGTCCAGCTGGTCTTTGCTTTCAATCCTTTCCATCTCTACTTATATCCTTTCCCTGAGCTCTATGAATCCATCGATTACTCATCAAATGAGGTCATGTTTTTTTCTGAAAGCCGATAT
Organism: Desulfobacterales bacterium; assembly: GCA_050122475.1. Taxonomy (GTDB): domain Bacteria; phylum Desulfobacterota; class Desulfobacteria; order Desulfobacterales; family JAHEIW01; genus JAHEIW01. The sequence continues at coordinate 6,420 of JASFIV010000042.1, forward strand.
GTTGCAAGGATGCCGCGCATTTACGCAGTGGCCTGATATTTGGGATAGCCGGCCCCCAAGCATTGGGTCGTGGCCAACGAGTCGGTTGAATCCCAAATATCAGGCCACAGGTACTTTGTAAATCATATCGGCTTTCGGAAAATGACATGACCGACTGAATTCATATAAATCATTTCTGGGAGACGCTACTCGCCTAGTTCCTTTTGTAGCCACGCTTTGACATCATCATCCAGAGCATATACACCTTTGAGCTCGCAAACGTCTTTTTCAAAACGGCTCGGAAGCTCGAATTCCGCCAGCTCGGTGGCTTCTTCTGAATTGCGCCGGATGAGATAGATCAGATAGGGCTTGCGCCAGCAATTAACGACAAAATAGGTCGTATAATCGCTTTTGGAGCGAATCACATATTTTCCACTGCCCCAGTCTGTATTGCCCCATTCCAGATACTGCTTGACCGCCTCTTCGGGCGTCATGTCCCATTCGATCTCGTTGATTAAATCGGTTTCCTTTTTTAATTCTTCCAAGGTCAGCATAATGGCTCCCTTTCATCAAAACGCTTCTTTATAAATTTAATCCCTATTGGGCCGGATAGTTTTAAAGGGTTTGCCCGTTGAGCCAGTTGTGCCGGTTGTGCCCGTTGAAAAAGGATAACATCTAATTCTTATTTTTACCGGCTAACGGGCCAACGGGACAACGGGCTCAACCTAAAAAGGTAAATTCACTGTTTCCATTAAATCGGGGTGATCGCCTAAAAAGCGATACAGGGTTGCGCGGCCCACTCCCAGAAGTTTGGCAGCTTTAACCTTATTGCCGCCGGTTCGTTCAAGGGCCGATCGGACCGAATCAACATCCAGTTTGCGGGATGGACCTCGCCGCACGCAGATATTTTCGAGATCTCGCAGTTCCAGGGGCAAATCATCAGCAGCGATTACCCGGCCGTTGGATTTGACAATGGCAAACTGAATCGCGTTTTGTAATTCGCGCACATTGCCCGGCCAGCGGTAATCAAGCATCAACGACATGGCCTTGCTGGATATCCGCAGCTTTTTCTTGCCGTAGCGCTCGCGGGCTTCCTGCAGGAAGTGTTCGCTCAGCAGGGGAATGTCAATTTTGCGCTCGCGCAATGGCGGCAGATGGATGGGAATCACATTGAGCCGGTAGTACAGATCTTCGCGAAATTTACCGCGTTTGACCGCATCTTTTAAATTTTGGTTGGTGGCACTGATTATGCGCACATCAACCGTAATTGTCTGTTCACCGCCGACTCTTTCAAACTGGCCCTCCTGTAAAACCCGCAATATTTTGGCCTGCATGTTGTTTGAAAGCTCGGTGACTTCGTCCAAAAACACCGAGCCGCCGCCGGCCAGTTCAAAGCGACCCTTTTTATCCCGCAATGCACCGGTAAAGGCACCCTTTACATGTCCAAACAGCTCACTTTCAATCAACCCTTCCGGCAGGGCTCCGCAATTGATCGGTACAAAAGGGGCACCGCCGCGCCGGCTTTCGCTATGGATGGCTGCAGCCACCAGTTCCTTGCCGGTTCCGGTCTCACCGGCAATGTGAACCGGGTAATCATAATCGGCAACGTCTTTGATCTGTTTAAAGATCGCAATCATCTTACTGTCCTGGCCGATGATGTTGCCGAAACTGGTCAGCTCTCCGGCGCGTTCTTTGAGACTGAAAATATCGGTGATATCCTGAAAAGATGTCAGCACCCCGGTATATTGTTCATCCGCATCGCGCATGCTGGAAACGGTCATCTCGATGCGTCGCTGCTCGCCGCTTTTGGTATTGATATTGATGGTGTACTCGGATTTTGCAGCCAGGTTGGGCGGATGTTCGCAAAAGACACAGCGCTCTCCGCAAAAGGGGCTGCCGAAAGCCTCGTGGCAATCGCGGCCCAGGATCTCCTCGCGTGTGTAGCCGGTGATGCGTTCTGCTTCGGTATTGAAAAAGAAGATGCGCCGGTCCATGTCGTGGGCAATAATCCCCTCTTTGAGATTATCCAGGACGCTTTCCAGGTTATCCCGATGGCACATCAAATTTTCTAAAGAAGTTTCAGACATCTTTCCTGTATCGACTTTCCTTAATTAAAAAAATGAAGCTAACCGATTTTTAGAGTGTTGTCAAACTTTGCAGCCGCACATCATAAAAGCTCACATGGAATATTTTGATTTAATTCAATTGCTTCAAGGCTTATTCGAACATCATAGGCAATAACCTCAACGCCTTTTTCAGCCGCCTGCCGCAGACGGCGGCCATAATCGGGATCGATGTGATCAGCCGGGCGGAACACCCGGGCATCCATTCTCTGAATAAAATAAAACATCATCGAGCGATGACCAGCCTTTACCAGCTTTTCCAGTTCAATGATGTGGCGCATGCCGCGGGTGGTAACGGCATCTGGAAACTGTGCAACACCATCGGTTACCAAGGTGCAGTTTTTAATTTCGATATAACAGCGCTCACCGCTACTGCCGGTCAGCAATAAATCAATGCGGGAATGCTCTCCGATTTTAACTTCCCGCTTAACCCTACTAAATTGGGCAAGCTCAGGAATCAGTTGTTGTTCGATGGATTTGCCGACCAGACGATTGGGAATCAGGGTGTTGACGCCCACCAGGGATGTCGGCATGGCGATCAATTCCCAGGTATATTTATACTTGCGTCCGGGATTGTCATGAGCAGACAGGTAAACCCGCCGGCCCGGTTCGCTGCATCCTGCCATACTGCCGGTATTGGGGCAATGGACGGTTACGGTTTCACCGTTTTCCAGTTTGACATCGGCCAGAAAACGTTTGTAGCGTTTGATCAGTGTTGCGGGAACGAGTTCGGGCCAGCTTAGGCCCCGTGAGGTGTTTGCAGATGACGGCGGGCTCATAGGAACTTTTTTTCGATCATATCGGCCAGCGGCACCACGTCCTCAAATCCGAAAATGGGAACCTTTAATTGCAGATCAACATCGGTCACCACCGCAATTAAATGCGCATCATTTTTCAAGAGCGGTTCGGAGTGCCGCGCCGAGCGCACAATTTCAATCTTGGGTTTGTTACCTGCTTTATAGCCCTCGGTAATCACCAGGTCGACGTCTTTAAAATAGCCCATCAGGCTATCCATGTCGCCGGCATGATCATCTCTGACCATCGCAATTTTTCCGGGTGAATGAAAAATAACCGTATCGGCACCGGCCGATTTGTGACGCGAGCTGTCTTTGCCCGAGCGATCAATGTCCGGATTATGGTGCGAGTGCTTGATGGTACCGATGGTATAACCGCGACTTTTAAATTCAGGAATCAATTTTTCGATAAGGGTGGTTTTGCCGGATTGAGAGCGTCCCACAATGGATATTACCGCTGGCATAAATCTAGCCTTAAATTTAGTCTTTTTAAATTATAATAAATGAACTCTATCCAAATCGGCATCGGTTTCTGCTTAGGTTAGCCGGTTAAGCCCGTTGGGCCGGTTGAGCCCGCTTAAAAAGGAATACTATCTAATTTTACCAGTTTTAACCGGCAAACGGGCTAACGGGCTCAACGGGTTAAACGATGGGCGCGGATGCGCCCATCACGCCGGCCAAAATTAAGGTGCAATAAACGGAATGTCAAGCCATTTGAATCTTCTATTCACCTTCCATCCGACAAATATAATTGTGTGGATAAAAAAGTGTTGATATCTTTAGTGGAAGGTTTACTATGGTTAACCTTCCGGGTTCAGAGGTTCTGGGTTACGGTCAATGGCTACTGGTCACTGGCTGCTGGCCAGTAACCAGTGACCAGAAACCAGGAGCATGACAAATCAGATCCTGAAACCCGAAACCTAAACAATCTGAACTCAGACGATGACACCCATTTTGGAAGTAAAAAACTTGGTCAAACATTACGGCAAGGTGGTTGCCGTCGATGACGTCAGTTTTGCGCTTGAGCAGGGCGTCTGTTTTGGATTGTTGGGTCCCAATGGTGCCGGTAAGACCACCTCGATCGAAGTCATTGAGGATGTGATCCCCCCGACATCCGGCGAAATATTTTACAAAGGAAGCCCCCGCACGCCATCATTCAGGGAAGAGGTGGGCATTCAATTTCAAAGCACGGCCTTGCTAAATTTTTTGACCGTGCGCGAAACCCTGCAAACTTTCAAAAGCTTTTTCACGCATACCGCTCCGATCGAAGAGCTTGTCGAGCTATGCCGTCTGGGTGAATTTCAGGATCAATACAATGATAAAATATCAGGCGGGCAGCGTCAGCGCTTCCTGCTGGCCCTGGCATTGATCAACCGGCCGGAACTGCTCTTTTTGGATGAGCCTTCAACCGGGCTTGACCCCCAGGCACGACGGAACCTATGGGACTTGATCCAGAGCATTAAAGCCGCGGGCAAGACCATCATTTTGACCACCCATTACATGGAGGAAGCGCAATTTCTGTGTGATGAAGTTGCCATTATGGATTACGGCAAAATTATCGTCCAGGGAACGCCTGACGCGCTTATCCGACAACACAGTCGGGGCACTACCGTGGTCATGCCCAAGGATCGCTTTAGGCCCCAAACAGACGGTTTCCCGCTGCCCGTGCGTACCGTTAAAGGTAACGTTGAAATCAAAACCGACGACGTCAATCAATGCCTCGAGCAATTAATGGCCCATGGCGTTGATTTGTCCGATATGACCGTTCGCTCGCCCAATCTGGAAACAGTGTTTTTAAATTTAACCGGGCGTCAGCTGCGAGAATAGATATGAAATTTAAGCGATTGTGGGCCATTTTGAAGGCCAGGAATCTTGAGTTTTTCCGCGACAAGTCGGCATTCGGCTGGAACTTTATTTTCCCATTTTTGTTGGTGGCCGGCTTCGGTATTATTTTTGGCGGTAAATCCTATACTGAATATAAAATCGGCGTATTTCCTGCCGAATCACAGCGGGTTTCCATTGCAGCGCTTGACATCCCGCCGCGCTTCAAGGATATGGACCACCTTAAATTCATCGGGTTTCCCGATGCTGCCGAAGGATTAAAGAAACTCAAGCATCACCGCATTGATTTTTTGTTAAAAACCGGCCAGGGGCCCCCTCAATACTGGGTCAGCGATTCTTCGCCGAAAGGGTACGTCGTCGAGCAAATGTTTAAAGCCAGCCTGATTCCGCCCGAAGACGAACCCAACGCTGAAAAAAAAGAGATTAAAGGCAACGCGATTCGCTATATCGATTGGCTGTTTCCAGGCATTCTGGCTATGAATATGATGTTCAGTGCGCTCTGGGGGGTGGGCTATGTCGTGGTGCGGTATCGAAAAAACGGTGTGCTAAAGCGCCTTAAAGTCGCCCCCCTGACGGCCTTTGAGTATATAACCGCCCAGGCCATATCCCGCATATTCCTGCTGATGTTTACCCTGGCGGTTGTCTGGACAGGTTGCGACCTTATTTTTTCATTTGTCGTAGAGGGCACCTACCTTAATTTGTTCATCGTCTTCTTCCTGGGTAGCCTGAGTCTTACCTCCCTGGGTCTGGTACTGGCCTCCCGGGGAACCAGCGAAGAATTTACCACCGGCATCTTAAACTTCATCTCCTGGCCAATGATGTTTTTATCCGAAGTCTGGTTTTCACTGGAAGGCGCGCCACAGTGGGTTAAAACCTTTGCCAACATTTTCCCGCTAACCCACATGCTCACTGCCGCCCGCAAAGTCATGCATGACGGCGCCGGGCTGATTCAAATCAGCCCCGAAATTACGATCCTTTCGCTGATGACGCTGGGTTGTTTGGTGTTGGGGGCCACACTCTTCTCGTGGAACCGCTAGAAGCCGTTTTAAAACGCATCTAACGCCCAAGGGCATTATTGCAAACCGATTCAAAATGCTCGAATACTAACGTGTATGCTCCACATTTGAATCGGCCTGCGATGAACTTTGTCGAATCGTTTGCATCGCGCCTTACCGAGCACCTTGATTTATCGAAGACTCGGGTAATTTACTTGCTCGAGCCGCTACATGAATCATCAGCGACTGCATCGTGCAAACTCATGCACAAGGGGGCCTAGCGAAAGAACAACGATCAAACAAAAAATATCGGATTAGATATAAGATCAACTGCAAGCAATGAACCACTTTGAGGTTATCGCCCGTTCTTTCGCAACGCACCCTAATGCATTCAGACAGTGCACGCTGACGCTGCTGATAATTCATTCCGCGACAATCGAATTGCTACCAGATTATGTTCCGACCCACTAATTTAATAAAATCAGAAGTGAAATCCACCTTCACCGGGGCCTTTGGCCGGCCAACTGACACCCAGCGCTATTTGCTTTCTTTTGATTTTTCTTTTTGTTTTTTGGGGCGGGATCGGGCAGCAGAAGGATTGGTCTGGATTTGCTTCTTGGTGGGAATGAATTCTTCGATAAAATGGCTGGAATGAATCACTGAAATAATTTTAATGATCACAAAAATAGTAACCAGACCCACCAGATAGAGCACGCGGTTTTCAGGTTTATGAATTACATCTTGCCATAGGAGGTAGAAGTATCCCATCAGAGAGATTTCTACGATGGCAGTCAGCAGCCCGATAAAATAATGCCGCGTATAAAAATAGCCGCCGCCTGGAAATAAAATAGCCAGGATAAAAGCGGCAATTTTGTTTTTAAATTTCAGCTGGCAGGCACTGCAGGTATATTTACCGCTCTCAAGCAAAGTCGTGCAGCGCGGACAAAGGTGGGAGCGCCGGCCCAGCTGGCTCTGGGTACCTGAAAGGGGCATGCGTTTCATCAACGCTTTGATTTTTTTTCTTTCAGGCAGCCCGATGGCCTTAAATTTTTCGGTTATGCCGTTATTCGCATATTGAACCGATAGGGTCCCGCCTTTAAGCGCGATGGATTGACAATCGGCATAAAGAATTTGAGAGATGGACTGCTTGAACTTGTAAATAGGCGTGGTGGGCACATGAAAAATCCGATAATTGGTAAACACAAACAGGGAACGCTTGAGATAAACAAAGAAAAATCCGGTCGCATACTGGGACAGGGAATTAATCGGCGAATACCCGGAGGTCGATAAAAGGATCTTTTCTCCTTTTTTTAAGAATGGTTTCAGAAAAGACAGTTTGACGATAAGTTTGCGCTGTCGTTTTTCAACGCGCTTTTTATAGATCTCTTGGTGGTTGGAAAACAGCGTGTCGCGATCCACTGGAAGCCCAAAAATCTGCGGCCCCATCATACCGACCGGTTCAAAGGCTTTTTCTGCCATTTATGCAAGTACCCCTTCCATTTTTTTCAGTGCTCAAAATTATGATATCATAAAGAAGGAAATGGTCAAATTATAGCGGTGATGATGCCCGAGTCGTTTGGTGTTTGAACCGGTATGCGCTGGATTTCCTTTGCCCCGGCAGCAGCCAGCATATCCCTCAATTGCTGTTCTGAATACGCTTGACCCGCATCGGTCCCCAGCAGCATATTCAGGGAAAAAAGGGCCGGGAAAAGCGGTCCGTCCATGGTATTGTTGAGGATAAATTCATGAATAATGATGATTCCCCCGGGCTCTAAGGCGGCAACAGCTTTTTGGATAATCTGGCGGCAGCTATCCGGACCTTCACCATGCAGAATGTGGGACAACCAGGCCGCATCATAGCGCCCGTCAATCTCAGCTTCTAAATAATTCCCCGCCTGAAAATCAATCCGATCCAACAGATTAAAGCGTTTGATGGTCTTTTCGGCAAATGGCCGCGTGGTAGGCAGATCAAAAACAGTGGCCCTTAGATCGGGATTGTGGCGGCAAAAATGAATCGCATAGGTGCCGGGGCCGCCACCCAGGTCGAGCAAATGCCGGCGAGCGGAAATATCAATCTGTGGAATGATCATCGGCGCCATGTTCATGGCCATGTTGAACATGCCCATTAGAAAACTTTCCCGCCATTCTTCATCGCTGAACGAAGACCGCTGTCGAACCGGTCTTCCCGTCTGAACGGACACATCCAGCTTAGACCATGACTCAACCAGGTGGTGGTGATGCATTATGATATTGCCAAGATATTGTGGAGATTTTTTGGAAAGGAAAGTTTTGCTCGACTGGGTATTTGTATATTGCTCACCTGCTTTTGCCAGCAATTCCATGGCCACCAGGGCATTCAACAGGCGTTGAACTGCCTCAGGCGCGACCTTGAGTCTGGCCGCCACTTCATCGGAAGGCAGCTGTTCATCGCCCAGGAATGTAAACAGGTCAAGTTTGACGGCCGCGTGCAGCGTACAGGTTCTCCAGAAATAACCGGAAAGTTCGAGCAATTCACCGGGATGCCATTTTCGGTTCGCCATAGTTGCAAATTTTTACTGCGATTTCGTCTTGGGGGGGCCTTCCCCTTTTGCCATGCGTGCTTCTTTTTCTTCGTCCGGCAGCATTTCCCATGCAAGCCGCTCGGGCGTCATGGTCCAAAAAGGTGTGCCATCTTTGGTCAGGCGGACCTTAATGATCTCGGTGTTCGGATCTTTTTTTATTTTTGAAGCCATAAATACATCTTTGCCGTTGATTTCCGCCCAGACGCCTTTGATTTTAATGCGTTCATTTTTTTTGAGCTTGATGTCACTGGGTTTGCGATACCAAGTCGGGCAGAGATGGACTTCAATCACTTCGGCTCCTTCGAGCACTTCGACAACGGTTGCCGGTGACATCCCCGGCATGGGGATGACTTCTTTGGCCCGTAAAAACCAGGCCCTGATTTTTTCAAATTCCCGAACATCGTATTGATTATTATATTGGCTGCCAACTTCCCAGCCTTTCATCAGCTTGGGATCCACATCACCGGCGTGAGCCACCATGAAAAATGATACAAAAATGAATATTACAGCTAATTTTAACACGATATGGCGTTTGATCATTCTTTCCTCCTTAATAGGGTCTTAAAAAGGTCATACGCGTATGGCACCTAATAGATCATTAAACTATTATATCCATCGAATTCGTATTTGCAAGATTGATGTTATAAACCGCTGAGGCCCATATCACATTGAACTGATCTTTGCTTTACCATGGAATCTGCTTCCGTTCGCTGAAAAAGCCGCCCGAGGGCCCATCGTCCGGCAATGTGGCCAGCCACAGCGGTGTATCGGCGCCCTGTTCGGCCGTCAGGGGCGCCTGTTCACCTCCCATATCGGTCCGCACCCAGCCCGGGCAGACGGAGTTTACCAGGATGTTGACATCCCGGACATCCTTCGCAACCAGGGTCGTAACGGCGTTTAGCGCGGCTTTGGAAAGGCGGTATGCCGGTGATCCAAACTCGGCAAGCCCCGATTGCGGATCGGTCATCTCCGTCAGGGAGCCCAGCGTACTGGCCATATTGACGATGCGGCCATAGCCGCCAGCTTTCATCAACGGGACACATCGCTGGCACAGCATCAGCGGTCCTAAAACATTGGTTTGCAGCGTTCTGAGAACCGTGTCCTGGCTGACATCGAGGACATTGGCATCGCTGTCAATTAAAATGCCGGCATTGTTGACCAGAATATCCAGCCGCTCAAACCGGTCCTGGATATGGGTTACAGCGGTGCGAATACTTTTCTCATCGGTAACATCCAGAAGCTCAAAATAAGCATCCAGCCCCAGACTCTGCAGGCCTGAACAGGCGGCCGCACCTTTACCCGGATTCCGGACGGCCAGAACTGTCGTCATTCCCCCTTCGGCCAGCCCTTTTGCAATGGCGTAGCCGATGCCCCGATTGGCGCCGGTCACCAGGGCCACGCGATTGTCATGTTTTGTCATGCTCAATCCCTTTATTTTTCAGTTGGATTTCCGTATCTTTAGACGCTTAAGTTTTCAAATGCGTCTACAATTCTTTCGTAGGTTGGGCGTTCTAAGTTCAGAGATTCAGGCTTTCGGGTTTCTGCTGCTGGCTTCTCGCTGCTGGCTACTGGCTAAAAGCGTATGACCGGTGACTGAGAACCAGCTGCCAGCAGCCAGAGACCAGTAGCCATTGACCGCAAGCTTTGAATCCTGATCCCAGGAATTGATATCTGACACCGACTTCTACTGGAACCGAGTGTGAAACAGAACGTATTTGAAAGCTTGTGGCCTTAAGAAGAAGCATAGAGTAGTTGTCCCTCCCCATACACCGCCACCGGATAGCAGGTCAGATCAAAAGGATCGCCATTCCAGCAGACAAACGAAGCCCATTTGCCTTTTTCCAGTGTGCCGATCTTATCATCAGCCCCTATAAGCTGGGCATTGCGGCGCGATATTAATTCAACGGCCTGTTGACGGGATAAACCGGCACGGATGAACCAGCGGGTTTGCAGCAATAGCTGGCGCGCCAGAGTTACCGGATGATCGGTCATGAGACCAAACTCCACACCGGATGCCAGTAGATGGCGGACATTACGCCAATCTTCGTGTTTTAATTCAACCTTGTAAGCAAAAGAGTCAATCGGACCGTAAACAACCGGAATTTTGCGTTTTTTCAATTCGCGGAAAATATCCGGCGAGTGGACATCACCGGCATGATCGACGCTAACATGGATTTTAAATTCATCGACCAAGCGCAAAAGTGCAGCAATATCATCTGTTTTATGAACATGGGCGCGCAGATGCAGTTTACGTCTCAGTAAGTCCTGCAACACCCTGTCTTCGGCTGAGAAGACAATGTCTTGCTTTTTGCTGCCCCTGGCTCTGTTGTAACGTCGTATTTTTTGACGCACCTCATCCAGGCGACCACGCAACATGGCAATGGCGCCCATGCGGGTCGTCGGCCGTTTGCCTTTCCAGGCGTTTGTTTTTATGGGGTTAAATCCAAACGCGGCTTTTAATCCGGCGCGACTGATCAGAGCGTCTGTGCTTGAACCGGCATAATTGCGAATGACCGCTGAAAGACCGCCGATAATATTACCGCTGCCAGGCAACACACACGAATACAGCACACCCATCTGCACTGCATCTTTGAGTGCTTTGTCATCCATTTGAATTGAATCCAGTGCATCGGTCAGCGTCAGAATCGAATCCCGATGCTCGTTGGCCTCTCCTTCGGTATTGGGCTCCCCGGCCCGTTCCATGCCGATGTGGCTGTGCGGATCGACAAAGGCGGGGGTGAGCACTGCAAATTCTCCCAGGCACTGACCTTTTTTTGTTTGTGAAACGGCAGCGATATGTTTACCATTAAATACAAGATGTGCATTCGAAACGATTTTTTTGCCGGTGTAGATTTTTTTGGCGGAAATATAATTCATGATGATTCCTTTCGTTATGGCACAGATAGCAGTTCAGGGGGTTAACGACCACCCGCTCAACGAGTGGCTTGGGTTTTACCGCCATACGCGGTAACAGACAGGGGCGCGCAGTGCCGCAATCGTTGAAAACAACGCGGCGAAACCGGATGCTATGCACTCGATTTGGAAAGCCCGATCAGACGCTTTCGCTTATCATGGAAATCTCGGGCAAGCGCACTATTATCAGCCAGAAGCTCGGAGAGTCTTTCCGTTATTCGTCCAAAATCAAAACCGAACACCGATCATCCCAGGTGCCTGGAACCGCATTTACGGATCGGTTTTTGCGTATCAGGTTGTTTCTATGCGCTCTAGTTGGATGGTCACAAGGTTGATGGGATCCGGACATTGCAGTTGAATGGTATCGCCCTGCCACCACGGTAAAGCACCGCCAAATTGAAAGGTTTGCAGGCTGGGGAAAATATCGTGGTAGAACCAGCCACACAAACCCGCCGGATTATGGCAGCTGATGTCAAAGCTTTCGCCCACTATATGCCCGGCACTGCATTCTCCTTTTACGTCTGAAATGGTCGCTTTAATTTGGAAGCCTATTTTGGGATCTTGTGCCATCTTCCCCCCTCTCTAAAAAGATGATCATCCTGTAGGACGAGATGTTGCTTGTTTTTGGAAGGTTTATTAGAACCGGATATGATCGGTTTAAACCAGGTTTTTGGCCACCAACCGGGCAAAATGCTCAAACGAGCGGTCATAGGTGCGCTCTCTGTTATTCGGGAAACAGCAGGCGGGCAATTCGCGACTGCTTAAATGATAGCTCAGACATTCACAGCAATTTCCCTTGCGGGGACAGGGTTCATAACTGCAATTACATTTTTGAAGATTTTGCTCGGTTCTACATTCCATCAATGCCTCCTTATCCAGCAGCGCCTCTACATGTAATTGTTTTTGACCACCGCTTCCAGCGGCCTTAGTTTTATGGTACCCGGACCGTCGGATTCAATGTAAAGCACATAGTCGTCGTAAAGTCCGCCTAACAGAATGTCTATCCTGCGGGTTCGCTTGATAAATATCCCGTTTTTGTCATAAACAATTTTACCGTTGCCGTTTTTAACAATGGTAATGGCAAAGAGGTCCTGCTTACCGACTTTAACCGAAAAACGGTCACCCAATTGAAAGCTACTGTCAGCGAGCTCATTTTTATGAATAAATATACCTTTGCGATCGGCGTCGTAATTTGCCACGGGCAAACCGGCAATGTCCTTTTCTGATACCATTGATTCTTTCCTTTAGCGCAACAATTAACTATCTGCCCATATCATGAACCGCCGGTAGTTTCCATGGCAAAATTGTGGAATCAGAGACCCGCCGGTATTTGACAGACCAACAGTCATCCATTAATATTTTAGACATGATCGTGCATAAATCAAAGACATTCTGGATCGCCGGCAGCATATTTCTGCTGACATTTGCCGTCCTTTTCAGCATTCGTTTGGGCATACTGGAAAAGGTATTTTTTCGTCCGCGTTCGCTTTCGATGGCTTCAATCGATGCGGTTTCTGAGCGCAACACCTGGATGAATATATTCCAGGATGAGCGCAAAATCGGTTTTTCCCACACCCGTTTTGATCCGGAACCGACCGGCTATCGCCTGACCGAAACCGTGCATATGCGCATCAATACCATGGGGATGATCCAGAATATCAATCTGAACACCAAAAGTCGTCTGAATCCAGATTTTACGCTGCAGGCGGTTGATTTTGAAATCAGTTCAGGCCGTTTCCGCTTTTCCGTTGAAGCTACGGTTGACGGAAATAACCTGCAAGTGACAACCCAGAGCGCCGGTGCCAGTCGTGAGCTGGAAATCCCACTTAAAGAAAAACTATATTTAATGAACGGTATCATGGATGCGGTCGCCGCTACCAAACTACAAGCTGGCGACAAATACGCGTTTAAAATTTTCGATCCGGCCTCCATGGGGCAGGTTGATGTCATTGTGGATGTAATCGGTCCGGAGCGCATTGAGATCGGGGGCATCGATCAATCGGCCACAAAAATTTCCTTAAATTTTAAGGGTGTTACCCAGTTGGCCTGGATTGGAAAAGATGGTGATATCATTAGGGAAAAAGGATTGCTGGGTATCAGCTTGATAAAGACCGACCGCAAGGATGCCCTTAATGGGCTGTCCATTCAGTCGAGCCAGGATATGACAACGGTTGCCTCGGTTGCCTCCAATGTCCAGCTTGAAAATGCGGATGGCCTCAAGGTCTTACGGGTAAAAATTGAGGGAGTACCCTTCGAGAAACTACAGCTGCACGGTGGCAGACAAACTTTGAACGGACAGGTGTTGACGGTAAAAAAGGAAACGCTAAGCCATCTGGCCTCAGAGCTTAAAATTGAAAATCTGACAGCTTTACAAAAAGTATTTTTAAGACCGGGGCCATTCATTCAATCCGACCATCAACAAATCCGGGATTTAGTCCAGGATATTTTAAAAGATGATCCGGCTGCTGATCCGTTGACCCGGGCCGAAAAACTGATGAATTGGGTCTACACCCATATTGAGAAGCGGCCGGTTCTGTCCCTGCCCGATGCACTTTCCACCCTTGAACACAAAGTCGGTGATTGCAATGAGCACGCCGTTCTGCTCGCCGCGCTGGGGCGGGCGGCCGGTATTCCCACCCGCATCGAGGCCGGGTTGGTGTATTTAAAGGGCCGCTTCTATTATCATGCCTGGAACCTCATGTATCTGGGTCAATGGGTCACGGTCGATCCGGTATTTGGCCAATTACCGGCTGATGTCAGCCATCTGCGTTTGGCAACCGGCTCACCGGAACGGCAACTGGATATCATTGGGGTGATCGGCAAAATCCAGCTAACGGTCCTAAAATAGTATGTTGTCAGTCATCCGTGGTCCGTTGTAAGCTGCACGAAAACTGCGATGAGGATTGGTAATCTTCAACGGACAACGGACGACAAACAACAAAGCGCTTGTTTCCATCCACTTTAGACAAAGTAACCCGAAATTATGCTATAATACTTAAAACACATTAAGCTTTTATACGATGATTGAACTGAAAGAGCTGACAAAAAAATACGGCGATTTCGAAGCCGTCAATAATTTGAACCTCAGCGTCTATAAAGGAGAGGTTTTCGGTTTTATCGGCCCTAACGGTGCCGGTAAGACCACCACCATTAAAATGATGAGTGGCATTCTGGAACCCACCAGGGGCACGGTATCCATAGCCGGCATCAACATGCGGGATGCGCCCGAAAAAGCCAAACGTAAAATCGGCTTTATTCCGGATCGACCGTATCTTTACGAAAAGCTCAGCGGCATGGAATTTTTAAAATTCACCGCTGATCTGTACGGGGTATCCGAAGAAACCTTTCAGGCAAGCGCCTATGAGATCCTCAAGGACTTCTCACTGGCAGACTGGGCCGATGAGCTGGTCGAATCTTACTCCCATGGTATGAAACAGCGTCTGATCATGTCGGCTGCCCTGCTGCACGATCCGGAGGTGATTATCGTAGATGAACCCATGGTGGGACTTGATCCGGCGGCCATTATAATGGTCAAAGCGCTTTTCCGAAAACTTGCCGGCAAAGGCGTGACCGTTTTCATGTCGACCCATACGCTCAAGGTTGCCCAGGACACCTGCGATCGGATCGGTGTGATTAACAAAGGTCGTTTAATTGCCACCGGCACCACTCAGGAATTACAGCGTGCGGCCAATATCAGCGCGGCCGACCTGGAGCAGGTGTTCTTAAATCTAACTAACAATGTTACTTAAGAATTGGTATTCACCGCAAAGACGCAGAGGGCGCAGAGAAAGTTTTTTTTCTTTTGTCGCTGAGACGCTGACAAAAGAAAACCACTCAGCCGCTTCGCGGCAAAAACAATAAGGCTATTGGATACAGCTCGGTAAACCATCGGAGCCCTTGATTCTTGCTGGAGGCAGATTGTTTTTTGCTTTCCGTCCTCTCAACGGAAAGCAAAAATTAAAAATCATCTCTGCGAACTCTGCGCCTCGAGCGAAGCGGGCGGTGAATTAAAAAAATTAAAATGAATGAAGTTCTGACCCTGTTTAAACCCCGAATCTGGCCGATCAAAAATCGCGGGTTCTCAAAGGCAAACGGCAAGGGCAACGCACGCTTTTTTATGCTCGGCACGTTCGGCTTGCTTTTCTGGTGCGGTATTTTCGCCGTTTCCTGGCGGGTACTGGTATATTTTAAAGGCATTGAGGATATCGGCGACATCCTGGGCTATAAAGTATTGTCCATGATGCTGGTGGTGTCATTTGCCCTGCTTTTATTCAGCAGCATTCTGACGTCACTTTCCAAGCTCTATCTGTCCCGCGATCTGATGCTGGTTCATTCCCTGCCGGTTTCGAGCTATAAGATTTTCATTACGCGCTGGATCGACAGCACCGTTGACAGTTCCTGGATGGTCATCATTTATACCCTGCCGGTACTCATCTCATATGGTATCGTCTATCAAACCGGTCTTTTTTACTATCTGAACACCATGATTGCGATGTTGTGTCTGGCCGTAATTGCATCGGCCATCAGCACCTTGCTGGTGATGACAGCGGTCATCTTTATCCCCGCCACAAGAATGAAAAGCGTCTTTATTCTCATGGGGATTCTGTCTTTTGTGGTCATTTATCTGGCCATCCGCCTTTCACAGCCGGAATTGCTGGTTGATCCGGAAGTTTTTGACACCGTAATGGTCTATATATCCTCGTTGCAAACCCCGTCATCACCGTTTTTACCAAGCAGCTGGGTATATGACAGCATCCGATCAGCTCTTGCCGGTGCAATCGGCAACAGTCTATTTTTTACGGCGCTGTCGGTGAGTTTTGCCGGGGTGAT
>JASFIV010000043.1:0-22138 GCA_050122475.1 Desulfobacterales bacterium
GATTGTGAAGTCTCAAGAGTAATGCTGGCAGGAGCGGTATGACGGGAGACTGTCACGTACCGATCTGTGGGGGCGTGGGGGTGAGATTCCCCTGCGCTACCCGACTCGGTAGGTGTCTGATATTTGGATTTCTGAAAGATAGTCATTTTTTTAGCTATCCAAATTTTAGGTTGATCCACTTGACATCTCAATCGAGATTCATGGGGAGTTATTTGAACCAAAGGCTGATCTGCTTAAAGCTAAGAAGAAAAAAAGAAATGGAGGTCTTGAAAAATGTAGGACTGATGCATAGATGCAAAAAACGTGAAAAAAATAGCTGGCACCAGAATTGAAGAAAGTGTTTCCTGTTTAAAAGTTATCCTTTTAAGTATTTAGAAGTTGATAGCTCGCGGATTTATAACCCTTTACCTTTTGAACATGAAAGGCCAATAGCCGGCTTTGGTAATTCTCAATCATTTGTTTGAGATTAGATTTCGCTTTTTGAAATTCTTTGCTTTGCAGCTTCTCGATAAGGGTTTCATATTCACTGACTCTGGCTTCGCAGATAAAATGAGGGCCGTCGCCGATAAATACTTCCCACTCGCCTGCAACGTTAATTCCCGCTTTTTCCATCAACGGATAATAATTTTCGGATACAAAGCGCTCATAATCGGCCTTCTTTTCTATGATTACATCCCACATTTGGCTGAACTTGACAGTATGTTCCTTAACATCCATGGAGTAAATATCTGTTCTGCCAGTTGGAATGAGAATCTTAGTTTTAAATCCTTTTATGTATGAAAGCAGATTCTCGTTTAATTTCTTGTATTTCGATTGATTTAAAGCCTGCTCTAAAGAATCCAGATCATTACTGACGCCCTCTAACATAATTTCAGAATAAGCGCCTATAATGACAGACCATCCGGCAACTATTTGAATTCCCAATCGGTTCAATCCTGGAATGTAATTGCCGATGATAAATTTTTCATAGTCTTTGATTCGGTTCGGTATTACGGTCCAGTATTGATTAAATTTTACCGGCATTGTGGGACTCTCCTTTAAAAAGACGAAATAACAAATAGGGTTCGATTAACAAAGGAAAAATGCTCATTTCAAAATGCAAAAACCTAGCAGGAAATCGTGATTCCATACCACGATGTGTCTTAAAGAGTCAAATGATATTTGCATAAGTCTAAAGCATATTTGGGGCGATTATATAAGGACTGGTGAGCCTTTTGAGGTACTTAAAAAAAAGTCTAATCTTAATATCTAATGAACAAACGCCAATCACTCGATAGATAGATCATGCTGGGTTAGATTCCATACGAAGGAGAGGCGGGCGGGTGCGAAATCTGCGGATAAATATTTCCGCCATCAATTGCTATGTGGGCCAGCCGCGGCGAGCATGCACAAACAGTTTAGCTCAAAGCTCATTTTGGTCAAATAGTTAAATCGTTGATTAGTTAAATAGTAAAAACCAGATCTGATTGCGGATTGGAAAATGTGAATTTTAACTGTAGATCACGCTGATTAAAAAAATAAAAGGGATCTCAAAAATAGTGGATCACGTTTAAGGGCAAGGCGTCGATTCGGTTTAAAAGTGGAGCGTACACGAAGTACGTGAGCATTTTAAACCGGATCGTAACGCAGCCATTGAACGCGAGATGCATTTTTGAGATCGCTTTTAATAGTTTTTTCGTTCGCGTTCCATATCCCTCTTCTCATCGCGACGCTTGATGGCCTCACGCTTGTCATATTTGCGTTTTCCTTTGGCCAGGGCCAGCAGAATTTTAGCCTTGCCGCCTTTAAAATAAAGTCGCAGCGGCACGAGGGTGTGGCCCTTTTCATTGACCTTGCCGTATAGCCGCTTGATTTCGTATTTGTGCAAAAGCAGTTTTCGCGGCCTCAAGGGATCATGGTTGTCGTAATAGGCAAAAGGGTAGGGTGCAATGTGCAGCTGGTAAACAAATACTTCACCGTTTTTGATGCGGGCGTAGGAATCCTTAAGGTTTGCCCGGCCCATTCGCAAAGATTTCACCTCGGTGCCTCTGAGCTCCAGGCCGGCTTCGTATTCATCGACGATGAAATAATTACGGCGGGCCTTGCGATTCTCGGCAATGATTTTTATATGGTTGTTGTTCAACTAAAAGGTCCTTGTTTAGCTTTTGGCTTCTGGCTTCTCACTGCTGGATTCTGGAAATGCTGGGATGCTCGAAAGCTGGGAAACCTGATAGCCTGCAATCGCAAAGGCTCAACGATTTTTGAGCTTTCCAGCCTTATAGCCCCGAGCTTCCCAGCAATACACTATGTGCAACCGAGAACATAGGTAACCTTTGAACCCTGAACGCAGAACCTTGGAAACCCTACTGCTCTGAATACATCTGCTCTGAAAGAATGCTGCCGTAGGTGGCTTTTATGAGCTCGAAGGCGCTTTTGGCAGTGGTCTTCGTGAGTACCTCCTTTAAAAAGGAACGGGTATCAGCGACATTCAAAGCGCGGATAACGCGCTTGATATCCGGGATGGTTTGCGGATTCATGCTGAGTTCATCAATCCCAAGGCCCAATAAGAGAGGGATGTGATGGGGCGTACCGGCCATTTCACCGCACATAAAGACCTTTATATCCTTTTCCCGGGCCACATCGGCGACATGTTTGAGCATCCGAATAATGGCCGGGTCAAGCGGCTGAAAGAGATGAGCGACCTGCTCATTGCCGCGGTCGATTGCCAACGAGTACTGGATCAGGTCATTGGTCCCGATGCTGAAAAAATCAACCTTTTCTGCGATTACGTCTGCCATGATCACAGCCGAGGGCACTTCGATCATAGCGCCGATTTCAATATCGCGCCTATAGGGAAGACCATCTTTTTCCAGGGATTCGGCTGCTTTGTCCAGCATCCGGTTGGCCTCACAGATCTCAAAATAAGTAGAGATCATCGGAAACAAAATTCGCACGTTTCCAAAAGCCGCCGCTCTGAGTATAGCGCGCAACTGATCCATAAATATCTGCGGTTTCTTCAGACAATAACGGATGGCGCGCAGGCCCAGGGCCGGATTGGCTTCTTCTGAAAGGACTTGATTGTTGACGGCCTTGTCACCATTAATGTCAAGCGTTCGTATGGTGACCGGTTTCGGGGCTATAACCTCAACGACATCTTTGTATTTATCAAAAAGCTCATCTTCTCCGGGAAAATCATTACGGTTGAAATATTGAAATTCGGTGCGGTACAAACCGATGCCGTCACCGCCGTAATTGATCAAAGCGAATACTTCCTCGGGCAGCTCGATGTTGCCCATCACCGCCAAACGGACACCATCGGTTGACTCAGCCGGCGCCTTACTCTCACGAGTAATAACCGCCTTGTATTCCTCATAATCGATTTTTCGTTCTTCATACTGTACCAGCGTGTCTTCTGTCGGGTCCAGGATGACGATGCCGGTGTTACCATCCACGATAATAAGATCATCATTACGAATGGTTGACGTTGCCGCTTTGAGCCCGACAACCGCCGGTATTTCCAAACTGCGCGCTATAATCCCCGTATGCGATGCCTTGCCGCCCCGATCGGTAATAAATCCCTTAACGCGTTCAAGGTTGATCTGACTGGTTTCAGCCGGTGTCAAATCATGTGCTACGAGGATAACACGCTTTTCGATGGCGGCGATATTGACCTTCTTGGCGCCCATCAGGTTGCGCATGATGTTGTCTGCGACCTGAACGACATCGGCAGACCGTTCCCTTAAATAGGGGTCGGTCATGGTTTCGAAAATATCCCTCAGGTTCGATACGACTGTTTTGAGCGCCCATTCGGCATTGATGTTGTCCTGTTTGATGATTTCAATACAGCGCCCATACAGCATCTTATCCTTGAGCAGGGCTATGTGGGTTTCAAGGATGTGGGCATGTTGCAGCTCTTCAGGGCTTTTCTCAACAATTTTGCGCAGCTCATCTCTGGATTTCTTTACCGCCGCTTTGAACCGTTTGATCTCATTTGACCGGTCTTTGGCCTGAATCTGATACTTTTCAACGACTTCCACACCTTCCCGGTCAACCCGGTAGGCTTTTCCGATGCAGATCCCCGGTGAGGCATTGATTCCTTTTAGGATAATTTCTTTGGTATCTTTTTCCATGGGTGCGCTTATTCCCCGAATCCACTTTCAACCAATTTCGTAATATCTTCCAATATTTGATGATCAGCTTTGTCTTCCACACAAATGGTAATTCGCGTGCCTTTCTCACAGGCCAACGTCAGAATATCCACGATGCTGGAGGCATCGGCTTTCTGGTCTCCTTTTACGATCCAGACCGAGCCGATTGCCGGATGGGCCAGTTTGGCTATTTTTGCAGCCGAACGCGCATGCAAACCGAGTTCATTTTTAATAGTGGCTTCCCGCGAGAGGGCTGATTCTGAATTCAACATAAAAGAATAATATAAGAATTTTAGCAAATTATCAAAATATCAATATATGTCAATTTGAAAACATTGACAAGACAGGAATTGGCTGTTAAGGTTTTGCTGGTGTTGGCCACAACCAACTGAAATTAATATAAAATAATTGCAGATCATCCCTGAAATACGGAGGAGTGAACCATGTCTGAAAAAGTATTGATTTTTGGCAAGGATGCCTGACCGTACACTCGGGCAGCTCGTGAAGCGTATGCCAAGGGTAGCAAAAAGGTCGAATATGTCAACGTCATCACCGAACCCGATCAACTCGATACCATGCTAAAGCATTCCAATGGTGCCCGTAAAGTTCCCGTGATCGTTGAGGCTGGAAAGGTTACCATCGGGTTTGATGGGGGAACGTGAGCTATTTAGATTTCCGGTCGGAGACCGGAAATTTAGTTATCCGTTATTGGTTATTTGTTATTGGTGCCTGGCAGCGGGTTGATGGCTCGATTATCAGATAGGAGCCAGCAGCCAGAAGCAAGGAACCAGCAGCCAGTAGCCAGCCGCCAGGAGCAATTGAGTAAGAGACTAAATTAAATCTCGGGATAAATACCTAAGATTTTCGAATCGTATGGTTAAGGCCATTTTAGAGGCTTGGACGAAGAAAGCTCCGAGTGACGTTTTGGCGGCCAGATTGGCACAGCTGGAGGAGCAAGCCCAATTCATACGGGAGACCGAACAACATGTTAAATTTAAAAGAAAATAAATTTTCCGATGAGAATTTGCAGCAGCGGGTACAGGTCCTAGAAAAAGAAATTTATCAGCTGGCTCAGGTTGAGCAAACCCTCCGCAGGCAAAACGAATATTTAACCGCCTTGCACGAAACCTCACTGGGTTTGATCGACCGGATGGATGAAGAAGAATTTCTGGAAGCGATCCTGCAGCGCGCAGCCATGCTCACCGGAACCCGGCATGGCTACATCTATCTGCTCGAGCCCGGCGACAGCGAAATGCAGATGCGCGTCGGGATGGGTTTCTTTAAAGCCCAGCTGGGTCTCCGGGTTAAATTTGGTGAGGGTATGGGGGGCAAAGTCTGGCAGAGTGAAAAACCGTTGTTGGTCGACGACTATCGCTCCTGGGAGGGACGGCTTTCCGACAAGTCTTTGGATGAACTGCACTCAGTTGTGGGTATCCCGCTTAGGGATCGCAATGGATTTCACGGTGTCATCGGGCTGGCCAGTATCGGACGCGGCAAGACATTCAAGACTGAAGATATCTCTGTTCTGCAACTTTTTGCTGAGCTGGCCCTGGTTGCCCTTGACAAAGGCAAACTGTATGCGGATGTCCGGCGAGAATTGGCTGAACGAAAGCGAACCGAAGAGACTCTACGTGAAAGCGAGGAACGCTATCGACTATTATTGGAATCTTCCCCGGATCCCATCGTGGTTTATAACATGGGCGGCCAGGCCACTTACGTGAATCCGGTTTTTGAACAAACATTTGGTTTTACGAGCGAGTCGGTTTTTGGCAAAACCATTGATTTTGTGCCCGAGGAAAGCTGGCCGGAGACAAGAGACGCCATCGACAATATGCTCAAGGGCCAAAAAATTCAATTGTTCGAAACTAAACGACTCACCAAAGACGGCCGGGTGCTGGATGTTCAGATCAGTTCAACGCTTTACCGCGACCAGGTTGGCAAACCGGTGGGCAATATTGTTATCCTGCGGGATATCAGTGCCCAGAAGAAGGCCGAGAAGGTCTTAAAGCAATATCACGATCAACTGGAAGAGCTGGTGGCAGAGCGAACTGCTGAACTGGCGAAAACCAACGTGCAGCTTGAGCAGGAAATTGAAGAGCGCAAAAAAGCCGAGGAGGCCTTGCGCAAGCGAGAGATAGAGCTGGAGGCCCAATCCCATCACCTGGAGGAAGTCAACACCGCTTTGAAAGTCCTTTTGAAGCAGCGGGAATCTGACAAAAAGGAGCTGGGTGAAAATGTTCTGTCCAACGTAAAGGAATTTATCAGCCCTTATATCGAAAGGTTAAATAAAAGCCGGCTCAACACCCATCAAAAGACCCTGGTCAATATTATGGAATCAAATCTGGAAAACATCATCTCTCCATTTATCAGCAAGCTGTCCTCAAAATTCTTTAATTTCACCCCCATGGAAATCAAAGTCGCCAATCTGGTCAAAGAGGGCAAGACTAACAAAGAAATCGCTGAGTTATTGTGTCTGTCCAAAAATACCATTTTATTTCACCGGCATAATATTCGCGGCAAACTTCGCTTAAAAAACAAAAAGATTAACCTGCGTTCCCACCTTTTATCCTATGATGAATAGTGGTATTTACCCGCTATTTGCCTACTATTTTATCAACTTGACATTTTTCCATCATCGGGTATGTATATACCGTTGAAATTATATTTCAAACTTATTCTGCTACCTGAATCGATCGATAAATCCAAATCTAACTTTTTAGTTTAATATTTGCTTGACTAAAGCGTGGATACATTATAGCTAAGTCGATTTAAATGAAATGTATTTAATAGGATGAATAAAATTCAAGTATTTATTTAAGTTCCTTAATTGGATTTTTGTTCAGCTAAATTTAACTTGGGCAAATTGGGCGCTCACAAAGGATACCATCTCCGATTTTGTTCTCGCTTTTTCTGGGGATAAGCGAACGGTTCACATCTTTATGAAAGGGGATTTGCAGATTGAGTGCATCAAAAAATTTAAACGAAGGTGATGTGCTGCTCGCGCTTTCGGATATTCACATGTCTTTTGGTAAAGTGGCGGCCCTGGCAGGTGTCAGTCTGAAAATTCGAAAGGGTGAGATCCACTCCGTCATTGGTCCCAATGGTGCCGGCAAGACCGTGATGATGAACTGTATCAACGGCCTTTACAACCCACAGCAGGGAACGATTTCCTATAAGGGACAAGAAATTAACCATCTAAAACCCTATGAACGAGCCGCACTGGGAATTTCGCGGACTTTTCAAAAGGTTGAAGTCTTCGGTGGGATGACAGTTCTGGATAACATTCGACTCGGCCGGCATATCCACTTAAAATCAGGAATCGCCAGCGGATCGCTGTGGGCGGGTAAAACCGCTAAAGAAGAGATCGAACACCGCGAGTTTATCGAAGAGCAAATCATCGATCTGCTGGAAATAGAATCGATCCGCCACAAACCGGTTGGCATGCTGCCTTACGGCTTACAGAAACGGGTCGAACTGGGGCGGGCGCTGGCACTCGAGCCGGAACTGTTGATTCTTGATGAGCCGTTGGCAGGGCTGAATCTGGAAGAAGTTGAAGATATGGCACGTTTCATCCTGGATGTTAACGAAGAACAACGCTGGAAAGTCACCTGCCTGCTGGTTGAACATGACATGGGTGTGGTTATGGATCTTTCCGATCAGGTCTTTGTGCTCAATTTCGGTTATATGATTATGGACGGTACACCTGAGGAAGTCCAAAATAACCCCGAGGTGATTAAGGCATATTTAGGCGAAGAGGATTTATATGCAACACGAAGGTAGCCTACGACAAACAGGGATTGAGATAACCGAAGAACTGACCATCCCGAAGCTATTTTATCAGCAAACCACCAAATACGGTAGTGATCGGGTGGCCATGCGCGAAAAAGAGTTTGGCATCTGGCGTCCGATCACCTGGCAGGAATACCTGGAAAACGTGAAGTACCTGGCTTTGGGACTCATCAGCCTTGGGCTGGAGGAAAACGATAAGGTTGCCATGATCGGCGATAACCGCCCGGAAGGCCTGTGGGCGGAAATGGCAACCCTGTGTGCCCGGGGCATTGGGGTGTGGCTCTTTCAAGACTGCCTCATCGATGAGGTCAAGTATATCATCGATCACTCGGATACCAAGTTTATCTTCGGCGAAGGTCAAGAAGAAGTCGACAAAGCCATTTCGATCTTCAATGAATGCCCCAAGCTGCAAAAGGTCATCTGGGACGATCCCAAAGGGATGCGCAATTATGACGAGGACTACTTAATCAGTCTCAAAGAGGTGCAACAGCTGGGCCGGGAGCTGGAAAAAGAAAAACCCGACTTTTTCCAAGAGCTGATCAACAAGGGCAGCGGGGAAGAAGTGGCCTTGCTTTTTTATACATCGGGCACTACAGCCCTTCCCAAGGGCGCCCTGTTGTCCCATCACAACATGCTGACCATGGGCCAGCATCTGATGGCGGTTGATCCGTGTAAAGCTTCAGATGACTATGTGTCATACTTGCCGTTTGCCTGGATCGGGGAGCAGATGATGTCGATTTCGTGCGGCCTGCAGATCGGATACACCATCAACTTTCCCGAGGAACCCGAAATCGCCCAGGAAAATATCCGTGAGATCGGCCCGCATGTCATGTTCGCACCGCCGCGCATGTATGAGCAGATGACGCGAACCGTTCAGGTCAAGTATCTGGATTCCACCTGGATTAAGCGCAAGTTTTATGAATTTTCGACCTATGTGGGCTATAAGGTTGCCAACCTTAAATTCGATAAAAAACCGGTGGCCTGGTATTGGCGGGCACTGGAGTGGCTGGCTTCGATTACCGTTCAGAAAAAACTCAAAGATCACCTGGGGCTGTCCCGGGTGCGCAATGCCTATACCGGCGGAGCGGCCATGGGGCCGGACCATTTTCGCTTTTTTCATGCGCTGGGGGTAAATCTCAAGCAGATTTACGGACAGACCGAGGTGGCTGGCATATCCGTGGTGCACCGCAGCGGCGACATCAAATTCGATACCGTCGGTCATCCGATTCCCGGAACCGAGGTTAAGATTGCTGAAGACGGTGAAATCCTGACCCGCAGCCCGTCGGTTTTTCTGGGGTACTATAAAAACGCTGAGGCCACAGAAAAGACCTTGATCGATGGCTGGCTGTATTCCGGCGACAAGGGTTTTATCGATGATGATGGTCATCTGGTGGTTTTCGACCGCACCAAGGACGTCTTTACCTTAAAGGACGGCAAACCGTTTGCACCCCAGTACCTGGAAACCCGCCTGAAGTTTAGCCCCTATATCAGGGATTCATGGGTGATCGGTGATCAGAAAGATTACATCAGCGCCGTTTTGTGCATCGATTATTCGGTGGTGGGTAAGTGGGCGGATGAAAAGAAGCTGAATTATACCAGCTATCAGGAGCTCTCCCAGATGCGTGAGGTGTATGACCTGGTCGAGAAACAGATTCGCCAGGCCAACAAGGACCTGCCGGATTTGGCCAAAGTGATGAAATTTATCAATTTATACAAGGAACTGGATGCCGATGACGATGAGCTCACCCGGACGCGCAAACTGCGCCGGGCTTTTGTGGAAAAACGCTACGAAGATATTGTGAAGGCGCTTTATTCGAAAGATGATTCGGTCCACATCGATACGACCATTAAATATGAGGACGGGCGCGAGGCCCATATTAAGACCGATCTTCAGATTAGAACCGTCAAAGAGTAATGATAGATTATCAACCCCGGGCGATTGGAGATTTGTTAAAATCTAAAGCACGAAGCACGAAATTAGAGACAACAACAAAATTATAATTTCGAAAGCTCAAACCCTTTTGAATTTTTGTCATTGGATATTCGGATTTGTTTCAGATTTCGGCCTGCGACGGGCTCAGCCGATTCGATTTCGAAATTAGGATTTCAATTCTGCTCATGCTTTAACCTGATTGCCAACACATAATTTAGCAAATCAAACTAAAACAGGAGATTATCGAATGGAACTGTTTTTGATGACCCTGACAACGGGTATTCTGGTTGGCGGCATCTATGCTCTGGTCGCCCTGGGCTGGGTACTGATCTATAAATGCTCGGGCGTATTGAATCTGGCAATGGGAGAGTTAACGCTGATTGGCGCCTATGTTTCCTTAAGTTTTTATTCCATGGGAGTTCCCTTCATCCTTTCACTGCTATTTTCACTTGCCATCGGTTTTGTGCTGGGAATCCTGACCGAACGAATCTTTTTGGACAAACTCATCGGAGAGCCGGTTTTGACTGTTATCATGGTCACGGTTGGACTCTCCTTTTTCTTTAAGGGCGCGGTTGAGCTCATTTGGGGAACTGATACCCGGGTGTTTGATCCTCCGGTTTTTGCAATTGAACCGATTCGCATCGGTCCCCTGGTCATCGGCCAGGTCTACCTGTGGAGCTTCATTGCTGCTATTTTTCTTCTGATTATTTTTGTATCTTTTTTTAAATACACCCGTTGGGGTCTGGCCATGCAGGCTACAGCCGACGATGAGATGGCGGCTTTATCGCTGGGGGTCAGTGCCCGTTTTGTTTATGCGGCAGCTTGGTCGATTGCTTTTATGGCTGCAGGTGTGGGCGGCACCCTTTTGGGAAACATTAACGGGCTGAACATTTCTGTTGGATTTCTCTCATTGCTTGTTTTACCGGCTGTGGTTTTGGGCGGCCTGAACTCTGTTCCGGGAGCCATTGTGGGCGGTATCGTTATCGGTATCTTACAGAATTTTTGCGGTGCCTACCTGGACAGGTACTTCCCCGGAGGCGTCAAAGAAATTGCCCCGTTTGTTTTTATGGCCGTCTTTTTACTGTTTAAGCCTTATGGGCTGTGGGGGTGGGAGCGCATTGAACGCGTCTAAAAGTTGCTTTAAATCAAAGTCTTTTGCCCGATGGCGTTGTTGCCGTCGTCGAAAACTGATCACGGACAAAATCCGCAGCTTTAAAACCACTTTTACAATTGATTGAAAACCATATTATCTAGCGTAATGATTACGTGTCCTTATTTAAGAATAATAAATAACCAATCAAAAATTACGGAGTAATTGTATGTCAACCACCTGGCTTCCCTGTGGTGATTATCATCAAAGTTACCAGGAGGATCACGCCTGGTTTCAAACCAAATTTATCAAGGGCAAGATGATTTTGCTGGGGCTGTTTCTTTTTGTCGTTATCCCTTATGTCGCTGATTCCTACTGGCTCAGTGTCTGCAACACTATCGGCTATACGATACTCGGCGCTTTGGGTGTGCAGCTTCTGATCGGGTTTTGCGGACAGGTGACCCTCGGCCATGCCGCTTTTCTGGCCGTGGGGGCTTATACCAGCACGCTGCTTATTTTGGAATTTCCGTGGCCCAAGCTTTTTATTGATTGGGGCTTGGCATATCCCTTCAGCATTATTATTGCTGCCTGCGTGGCAGGCATCTGGTGCGTCCTTTTTGGCCTGCCTTCAGCAAAGGTAAAGGGATTTTATCTGATTCTAACCACCATGGCAGCCCAGTTCATTACGGTAGATTTTATCATTACCCAATACGTGGCCCAAATTGGTGGCCGCGGGATGGCTTTTTCTCTACCGCCGGGGACCATCAAGGTGGGTCCCTGGACCATCGATACGGATTTAAAAGTGTATTACATGATGATTGTGCTGTTAATCATCTGTATCATCGGCCTGGCGAATCTTTTGCGTTCCAGAGCCGGCAGGGCCTGGGTTGCCATTCGCGATAACGACATTTCAGCCGAAGTCATGGGCATTAACGTCGTCAAGTACAAATTGCTGGCTTTTTTTGTTGCCGGGTTCATCGGCGGTATTGCCGGTGCATTCTGGATCAGCAATCTGGCTGCCATCAGCCCCGAGCACTTTCCGTGGTTTGTATCCCTCTGGTTGGTGGGCGTGATCCTCATCGGGGGGGTTGGATCGATTCACGGAACCATATTCGGGTCCCTTTTTATGGTGGTGGTTATGGAGGTTCTGCAACTGATCATCATGCAATTTGCAGATACCGCCATTGGTGAAAAATTTATGATGGATTTTTTATTTGTCAAAGAGGCTGCTTTTGGGCTGGCGATCTGTGCGTTTATGATCTTTGAGCCCAATGGAATTGCGTACCGCTGGTGGCAGATTAAGAATTATTATAACTTATGGCCATTTTCTTATTAACAGAAATGTTCAAACATGAAAGTCGATCACTGCGATCAGGCATTCAACATCCGAATCTCGTATGAATCGGGTGTTCTTTTGGGTTGAGCGAATTTTTAGCAAAGGAGGTGATAAATTAGCAGTTGCGACTAGATGTGATCAAATCCGACTTTCCAACTAAGGGAGGAAATTATGAAGTCAAAACTATTTGTTGGTTTATTCGCGATATTATTTCTCGCTGGATCTTTTTCTATGGCGGGAGCCGCGGATATTAAGATTGGGGCCCTCAATGACACAACCGGAGCGACATCGGATGTCGGCAAAGACTATGCCCTTGGTATCGCTGAAGCTATCCATTATGTAAATGATACCGGTGGTGTGAACGGTAAGAAGATCAAATTGTATCAATTTGATTATGGTTACCGCATTCCGGAGGCGCTTACCAAGTATAAACTTTTCAAAAGACTGAAAGTTGCGGCGGTTCTAGGCTGGGGTACCGGTGATACTGAAGCGCTTTCACCCACCATTACAAAAGATAAGATGCCTTATGTATCGGCCTCTTATTCAGGTCACCTGACAAATCCCCAAAAAACCCCGTATAATCTGTTCGCTGCAACAGATTATTCAACCAATGCCCGGGCGGCCATTACAGCCTGGTTTGATAAGAAATGGCCCAAGCATGCGGACTATGGCAAACGTAAACCGCGTTTTGTATGTTCGTACATGTTTGCCTCCGCCTACTGCAGCGCTCCGATTAAGGCCATAAAAGATCAGGCCACCCTGCTGGGATTTGAGATCGGTCCGGATCAGGATACCTCCCTGCTGGCAATCGACACCAAAAGCCAAGTGCTGGCGATGAAGGAATTTAAACCGGATCTGGTCTGGCACGGCAACACCACCATGTCCGTTTCTGCTACGGTGCGTGACGCCTATGCTCTCGGATTAGGGGCTGATCACATTGTGAACAACTGGGGATTTGACGAGAATCTGCCCCGTTTGGCCGGCAAGGCAGCCGAAGGGGTCATGGGGGCATCGGTGTGTGCCTTTTACGGTGAGGATGTTCCCCTGATGGACAAGGTGTTGGAGTACGGGAAAAAGTATAATCCTGGAATTCCGATCGAGAAAAGACTGGTCCGCACGATTCAAGCTTGGGCCAATGTCTTAGCGCTCAGGGAAGCATTGGTAAGAGCCGATAAAAGCGGCGGATTAAGCGGGGAAAACATCCTTAAAAAAGGGTTTGAAACTTTCGATGGAGTCAACATCGGCTTACGAGTGCCTTCTCTGACTTACACTGCTACAGACCATCGCGTTGCCGGCAAGGTGCCGATTTATGAAATCCAAAACGGCAAAATTGTTCATTTGACGACACCGGATCTAAAAAATCGCTGGCCGGATAAATGGCCGCAATGGCTCGGTTGGTAGAAAAGAGTTTGAAAGGGTAACGCGTATAATTGTTGAATGGGTGATATGGGGCAACTTTTTTATTCCTGTATCACTATTTGACAAATATATCGCTCAAAATAAGCCACTTCCACAGGAGGTTAAATAGGTTGTCCTACGATAACATGATATTAAAAATCAACAACATTGAGGTCAAGTACCACGAAGTGATTCTGGTCATCAAAGGTGTTTCCATCGAAGTCCCGGAAGGCGGCATTATCGCACTTCTGGGGGCTAACGGTGCCGGGAAAAGCACGATCTTAAAGGCAATCTCAGGACTTCTCAAACACGAGGACGGTGAAGTAACCGATGGGTCTATTGAATTCAGCGGAAACCGCATCGACAGGATGGGTCCTGAAAAGATTGCCAAAATGGGTATTGTGCAGGTGATTGAAGGCCGCCGGGTATTCGAGCATCTCACCGTCGAAGAGAACCTGAAAGTGGGGGCCCATATGAAGAAACATGGTCGGTCCATTAAAGACGGCCTGGAGATGGTCTATCACTATTTTCCGCGCCTGAAGGAAAAACGCAATGAAACCGCGGGTTTTATCAGCGGCGGTGAGCAGCAAATGACCGTGGTCGGCCGTGCCCTCATGACCAGTCCCAAGCTGATTCTTCTGGATGAACCCTCGATGGGGCTGGCCCCGTTGCTGATTCATGAAATCTTCAACATCATTACCCGTCTGAATGAAGAGGAAAAAATATCTATGCTTCTCGTTGAACAGAATGCCAAGCTGGCGCTTAATGTTGCGCCGCATGCTTACGTGCTGGAAAACGGACGCATCGTTATGGACGACAGTGCTGAGAAACTCCGAGAAAATCCGGATATCAAGGATTTTTATCTGGGCATGACCGATTTTGGAGGAAGAAAAAGTTTTCGGGATGTTAAGCACTACAAACGAAGAAAGAGGTGGCTTACCTAATCCTTAAAAGGAGTATGGGAGGTTCGAATATGCATAAAAAACCAATTTTACTGATTTTTTTAGGTGTCTTTTTACTTGCCGTCCTAATGAGCGGTTGTGCTTCAACAAGTAAACCCAGTGAAACAAATTTTAAATCCCCGGTCGTTACGCTGGATTATGTGGATGTTGCCCATTACTTCGGTTGGTGGTATTACAGCCCCAAGGTCAAACCGACCAAAGGAACAGCCGGGCACAATGCGGCGCCATTGGATTATGCTTTTTTCTTTAATATCCAAAATCCCAATTCTTATCCGATCATGCTGGAAAGTTTAAAATTTGCCTGTCTGATTGACGGATTTGAAATCAATTCAGGCTATTCGTATGAAGCAATGTGGATTCCTGCAGGAAAGACGAACCAGTTAAAAGTCGAGGTACTTTTCGATCCGCGAGGCACAATGATGAGTCTTGGAGTGGTGGCCGGACAGCAGCTTAAGGATAAGGGCTTAACCCTTTGGAGCGCCCTCGAAAAAATCTGGACTACGGCGCCGGATTTTGATTTTCCTGTCGGGGTTACGCAGGGCTCAGCAATATTCGTAGCTGACGGGATAACCAAGGGGATCGCATTCGAAGGCACCTATCCTAAATAACAGAACCATAAACCTTTCCGCTTTGCCCTCATATTGTAATGGGGGCAAAGCGTTATTTTGTGGGTACCGGTAATCATTACGGATTGAAGTAATAGCGGGATGACGAAACGGTCGGTGAATTTGTTAATAATCTTCTGATAGCGGACCGCGTTATCCGGTTTGCCTTACTCGACACCCCCTGATTGCCAGTGTGAGAGAGATTAAACTTTTCCTGTAGCCCGGAACATTGTTCCGCACACTCTGACGCTTTGGTTGTTTATTTTGAATGAGGTAAGTCTGCCATGGGACTCCACGATTATACCTTCTATGATCTGATTAATCGCAACGCTATCAGCTTTTGCGACAGGCCGGCCTGGTTTGAAGTCGATGATGAAAGAACCCCAACCTTTTCCGAAATAAAAGAGCAGGTAGATCGTTTGGCCGGCGGTCTGCAGAAGCTGGGTGTTGAAAAAGGTGATCGGATCGGCGCGGTGGGCAAAAACAGTCTGGAATTTTTTCTGCTTTACGGGGCTGCGGCGGCTTTAGGTGCCATTGTTGTGCCCATCAACTGGCGGCTTTCGGTAGAGGAAGCGCATTTTAATTTGAATGACTGTGAGCCCAAAATCCTTTTTGTGGATGCTGATTTTCAGGAAATCACCCATGATCACAAGGCTAAATTACCTTCGGTTGAGCATTTTTTCAATTTAAAACCTGCAGACGGAGAATTTGCCGAGTTTGATACCTTATTGGATAATTCGGGTGAGTTTGATGCAGCTGATGTCGCCAGCGATGATGGTTTGGTGATCATTCATACGGCGGCTGTGGCCGGACGGCCCCGGGGCGCGCTGTTAACGCATGGTAATGTGATCGCCGCCAATGTCAGCTTGAATTTGTTGTTCAAACTATCGGTTGATGACGTGCATTTAAACCTGCTGCCATTATTTCATGTCGCCGGCCTGTTCATGGCCACTGGCAATTTTCACGCCGGGGTGGTGAGCGTCAATATGAGCAAATTTGATGCCGTCCAGGCGGTGGATTTGATTGCGGAGAAAAAAGTCACGGTTTTGTATGATTTTTCACCGATTTTAGGTTCTATTCTGGATGCGCACGAGAAATCCGATAAAGACATCACCTCATTGAAAACAGTTAAAGGCATCGAAAATCCGGAAACCATCGAAAGATATCAGGAAGTCACCGGCGGCACCTTTTTTTGTGTTTACGGCCAGACGGAAACTTCGGCCATGGCCACCATGGGACGATACGATGACCGGCCCGGTTCGGCCGGTCAGATTCTGGAGCTGGCGGACGTCAGATTGGTAGATGACAATGATAATTCCGTTGGCACCGGAGAGATCGGAGAAATTGCCGTTAAAGGGCCAATGGTCTTCAAAGGTTACTGGAATCTGCCCGAAGATACCGCATACACCTTCCGCGGTGGCTGGCATCATACCGGCGACCTGGGTCGTTTTGATGAGGACGGTTTCCTATGGTACGAGGGCCGCAAGGCTGAAAAAGAGCTGATCAAGCCGGGGGGCGAAAACGTTTACCCGGCGGAGGTTGAACGCGCCATTTTGGAGCACCCTGCCGTTGAGCAAACCGTCGTCTTCGGCGTTCCGGATCCGACCTGGAAAGAAGCCATCAAAGCCGTTTGTATTCTGAAAGAAGGACAGGAACTGGATCATCGGGAACTCAGTGCCTATGTCAGCCAGCATATTGCCAGCTACAAAAAACCGAGCTATGTTGATTTTGTAGACGAATTTCCCCTTTTAGAGGACGGCTCCCCGGATCGGGCCAAAATCAAACAGCTATATGGCGGGCCACAAGAGTAATGTGGGCCCTCTGAAAAACATCCCCTTTTGGCCAATCTCTGTGTCAGACTCAGATTTCAATCCTCGACATACTCAATGTATGCCTCCGGTTAAAATCTTCGCCTTCCTTGACCTTGACCAAAATTGAACTTTTTTCAAAGGGCCCATATTTCACTTACCTGATTGAGTAGCTTCCGACGATTCCATCAATTATTGAAAGACTTGGCGATTTTTTCAGACTGAAGAGTTGACTTCCCGCCGTAATTCTCCTATATGTTCAATTTTGGCAGAATTACAATTGTTTAGGTTTGCTGAAATTCATAAGCAAAATTATCTCACAATAGAGAATCTCGATTCTTAGTAGCCGGTTGGCCAGTTGAGTGCGTTGTTTCGTTTAGCCCGTTGAGCACCTGATTCGAATGGTATGCAGTCAGAGATTATCCTTAACCGGGAAACGGGCTCAACCAGATGACAATAAATGCCCTTTTGAATTAGATTCCAAAATCGCCAAGCGGTTTTAGAAGGAGAAGAATAATGGTCAGACAGGAGATATCCCTTTTTTTGAGAAACGTGCCCGGTGAGCTCGGTCGGCTGGCAGCCATGTTCGGAGAAGCCGGCATTAATATCGATGCCATCACGATCCAGGACGCATCAGCCTATGTCCAGCAGCTGTTTAAAGCCAGAGGAAAATCGCTTAAGCGCATTGCCTCGGCCGCCAGCTATAATTCGATGCGCAAAGACTCGGTTGAATTTGCCCTGATTCGCCTTTTAGCCGGTGATACGGACAAGGCCGTCGAGCTGCTGTCCCAAAATGATTTTATTTTTGATGTCATGCCCGTGATTGCCCTTGAGCTTGAGAACCGGCCGGGAGAGCTGGCCAGCATCTCGTCAAAATTCGGTGAAGAGGGTATTAATATCAATTATGTCTACGGGTCGGTTTCCTCGCCCGATGAGAAATGTCTGTTTGTTTTTTGCCCGGAAGACATAGAAAAAGCATCAAAGATATTTACCTAAAGAACCTCATCTTTTGCCCAATAGCCCCGCTATTTGGCGGGGCTATTGAACAAAACCTGAGGGTTTGGTTTTTAATTTAATATGATCACCAGATTTAATCGATACAGACTTCACCGAGCCCCGTCGAGTATGGGCTAATCCTACCCTCGATCATTTTCTTTCTTTGAAAAAATGGAATTAGTGAATTATTGCATTTAAAGCATATCTTCCGCCTCTTCCTTGGTCACGGGCGGGATTCGATCGAACTCGGCCCAAAATTCTTTATGCTCTGCTTTCCAATCGGGTCCAAATTTCTTATCGAACAAGGGCAAAAGCTGTTCCAGCCATTTTTTGGGTTTGCGAATGCCTTTTTTACGGGCCTGAATGATTTCCGCCAGATAGGTCGCAATATCGACCATTTGATCCTTGGGTATATAGGCGTAGGCGCCCTTTTTAAGGGATTTAAACAGGTTATCGGAACTGAGGGCGTGGGCGGTGAGCATCAAACTGGGGATGTTTTTTTCTTTGGTGAGCGCGAGCAGATCATAGCCCTGGACCCCCATGATGTCTAAAATCGCCGCGTCAAAAGTTTCTTTTTCCAGAAATTTGCGAGCGGTTTCAAAATCAGGCGCCGTGTAAATCGTACACATGTCCAGCAAATCTTTAAGAGTGTCTAAAATATCGACTTCATCGTCAACAATTAAAATCCTTTTTCCCTTTAAAGTCTCCTCCATAGCAAATTCTCCTCTCTATTCCCAGGGATTAAAACTATTCATCGCGCCTTTCAGAAAATGATATGACCGGCTCTAATTTAATTTCTTAAATAATTTCAGAGACGGCACACTGCTCAAAACGGCTATCAAATATTCAGGCCGTTTTGGCAATCTGCCGCCTTCCGCTTATAGTCACAATGATTCTAATCCCACAGATGCCCTTTTTCAACCCAAATCTTCCGTCAAGAGGTGCCCGTTTTCGTCATGGGCTGATCATCGCTGGCGCGATTAAGGGTCGAGAGCAGGTGCCCACGGAGATGCTTATAGCATCTAAAGCCGCTTCTTTTTTATTCGATATAACTGCGAGCCAGGAAAAAGTCATTCACCAGTTGTAAGGCGCTCCTGCTACTTTCAAAGAGATAAGCGGTACAAGTCAGTCTTAGGAGTCAGTCTTATGGCCACTAGATATTGGTCACGGGCTGCTGGCTCCGAGATTCTTGATATTGGGCACAGAAGCTCGGAAACCCGCTCTTTTAAATAAGGCGGCCCACAGACTTTTGTGAGCCGCCTTGATAGTAGCGTGAGGATATGGGGTAAAAACTCAAAAGTATAGGAATAGTACAATTATTTATCATCTTTTACCACAATCGCAAATTTAAATCCGGGTTCGTTGAATTTGAATCCCATAATCGTCCCTTTATGTGGTGCACGATGATCATCATGATAATAACGATGGCGGTGTACCCTATGACCCTTGCGATAGTGATACCTATCCCTGTAATGATGCCAGCGTTTATGATGCTTTTTGTGCCAGCGATAGTGATGCCCACCACGATGATGATGCCAACCATAATGGTGTCCACGCCACTTTTTGTAATGCCGGTAAATATGTTTCGGAGGTTTATGATACTTATTGTGCCAATAATGCTGATCATCATATCCATTTTGGTAATGGCCGTGATCATTGCGACGGTGTTTATGATGCTTCCGATCCACATCATGAGCAAAAGATACACCAACACTGACGAATAACACAGCAACTGCCGCTATAATGATTTTCTTAATTTGTGTCTTCATGGGTATTCTCCTTTATCCGGTTAAGGTTTAGCCCATAAGACAGACGGCCTCACAAATAAGTTTACAATAATTTGTTTATGTCGTTTGCAGGAATTCACACAGCACCCGTTCACAGCGTTGCAGTGATGGTATACCCATAAGCCTTTTTGTAGACCGAATTTCATGTATAGACGTCCATCAGAATAAGACAATACGGTTATTCAGAAAGCTCAAGTAAGGCAGCCATAACCACGAAGGGCACGAAGGACACGAAAGGACAAAATTAAAATGATGTGTTTTCCCTTTGTAATCTTCGTGGTCTTCGTGGTGAGATATATATCAGCCGTATTAAACTGGAGTTTCCCAGATAACCGAGTAAGACCAAAAGACATTAATAACGCTATCTTTGCACGGATACAAAAATAGTGTGGTGCGACGGAAGCAAAGGTGTTGCCCGAAAATGCTCTGTCACCGGATTATTGGATATCTTCTCTAAGAATAACCTGATCAAGATATTGGGTGCATATGATTAACCTTAATTATGCAGATTCAGTTCGTTGTCGGCAATTGATCGAGCCGCAGAACATTATCAATTCAAGCGATATGCTGGAAAGGATAGAGGCGGTATGCAAGCGGCATTTTTCCAATGAAAACGATCAAAATGAAAGTTTTGTCTTTATCATCGACAGCCTTAAGGCCGATAATTTTAGGCGTCTGCGAGCCTATAAAGGCAAGAGTAAATTAACCACCTATCTGTATTCCCTGATCAACTCTCTCATTATTGATTTCAGACGCAAAAAGTACGGCCGCAGGCGTATACCAGCGGGTGTGGTAAAACTTGGCAAGTGGGCCGAAGCTGTCTATCGCCTTGTTTGCTGGCAGAAATTTACTTTTGATGATGCGTATGATTTTTTGCGGATTGAGGGCTTGTTCGAAGGACCTTATGAGCAGTACTTAGAGGATATTGCTCCGATTCGAATAGCGCCCTGTCGAGAAAATCCCACCTTTCATGCAATAAGCGAGATGGGCGCCAACTGCATACTGAACACGAGCGGCTCAAGTTCTAATCCGCTAGAGTTATTAATTTGCAAGCTTGACCATGAAAGACGAATCAGAGCGCTTAAGATTATTCGGGAGACAACCGCAGAGCTGTCGCAGGAAGATCAGCTACTGGTAAGGCTTGTATACGGCTCAGAGCAGCCGGTTAAGACGGCAGCCAATATTATGGGGTTTTCATTATCATCTGCCAGACGCCGCCTGAAGCGCCTTTTGAATCAATATCGAGAACAATTGCTATCAGAAGGTATTCGCGAACCGTAAAATGTCCGTCTAAACACGTAGAGGCCAATATGGGCAAATGGTTGAATAAAATATTAAAGCCGACTGATCCAGCGGGATTTAAGCATCATGCCGATTTAGAGGATCTTTCGCTGCTAATTGAAGGAAGGCTTGCCGGCGCTGAACGCAAACGTATACTTCGTCATCTTAACCGTTGCGGGAAATGTTATGAAATCCTGCAAGAAACGCTAAAGGATGTACCTGCCGCAACGAACGCAAAGCCGGATCCGATGGCCTGGTGGAAAAGGAAATCGGTTTATGCTGTGGCCGCCTCCATTATATTGTTCTTTATCATTGGTGGCCAGTTAATCGATAAATATCGGACACAACCATCACAGGTCATTTCAGCCAAGCTCACGCTTGACCAAGAGTTGAAAGAAATTCTGCTGGAAAATAGCGCCCTGCAATGGAAAAATGCCGCACGAATAGACCGGCTGATCTCTGCATTATCTAAAAAGGGATTTGAAGTAAAACATTTTAATCGTGTTGTCCTTTCAAAGCCCTACTATCAGACCAAAAGTTTTTTTGGCCCCAAGGAAATCTTGCATATCCGCGTTGAAGCTAATGTGGCTTACTTAGAAGTAAAAGAAATCGAGTAACTGTTGCTGAAGAGTTTTTCGTCGAAATCAGGCCACATCACATCTATTTTCCAACGGACTCCCTCAATAGCGAAGGGCATTCTTCTCCATTATTTTATCACAGCGTTTTAAGACAGCGTTTAACAATCCTTCATCCGTAAAAGTTCCGAAAATCAATGGATCGCAAAAAAAGCGCGATGCAGAAAAATTGACACGCTGAGGCGATCTGTCCGTCTATTATGTGAAAAAATGTTCACTATGCCCAATTGGGCAAAACCTTAATAGGAGGTGACGAATGCGGGTAACGAAACTTATCGAATGCGTGAGGATTCCGCGACGACCGCTTCTATTCTGCAGGCTTATGGTTCTGTCTGTTATCCCTTTGGTCGGCATGCACGGTCTGGCGTTCGCCAAGACATCCCCCACCCTG
>JASFIV010000044.1:0-21887 GCA_050122475.1 Desulfobacterales bacterium
GGTACCCGCTTTTTTGACCCGGCCAAGGGAAAAAACACCTTCGGGTACAAAACCTATCCCAATGTGGTGACCAGCCTGGAGTTTGAGCGCATGTTAAGTGGTACCGGGCCCAATGCAGGTCGGCTGGCGCGCCCGTTGGATGGCAGGCCTGTTCAGCGATTAGCCTGGATCCAATGTGTGGGGTCCCGTGATATCCAAATGGAGGCCGATTTTTGCTCCAACATATGTTGCATGTTTGCCATCAAGGAAGCGCTACTGGCCAAAGAAAAGATTAATCCGGATCTGGAGACCACCATTTTCTATATGGACATGCGGACATTCGACAAATCCTTTCAGCGCTATCGGGACGAAGCTGAAACGGTTCACGGTATCCGTTTTGAAAGAGGGCGGGTCCACTCGGTGGTGCCGGATACAAACAGTGGTGATCTCATTTTGCGGAGTGTGGATATTTCCGGCCAATCCCGTGAAGCCTCCTTTGATATGGTGATTCTCAGCGTTGGCCAGCGGCCGGCTGAAGGCATCCCGGAGCTGGTGGATATGTTAGGCATTGAACAAAATTCGTGGGGATTCGGGCAAATCGAGCCTTTTTCGCTGACGCGCACCGATCAGCATGGGATCTTGTTGGGCGGATCTTTTACCGGCCTTAAAGACATCGGTGATTCCGTTACCCAGGCATCGGCGGCCGCATTAAACGCCTCGCGCGTGATCCACGCCGCCGGAGGCAGCCTGGCTTTGGAGTCGCCGTCAGCCGCTCCAGCAGCTGAAGTCATGCGGGAGCCGCCCAGAATCCTGGTGATGGTTTGTTCCTGCGGGGAGCGGTTGTCGCAATGGATCGACCCTCAAGAATTAACCCAACACCTGACAGCCGATCCCCTGGTTGAACGCGTCGAATTTCTGGAGCAGATCTGCACAGCCACCGAATGGGAGCGCCTTGTCGAGCTGGTGCAAACCGGCCAAGCGAACCGTGTTTTGATTGGTGCCTGTCTTCCCTATGTTTACAAGCGTAAACTCCAGGAGTTGGGGGCCCAGGTGGGGCTGGATCCTGCCCTGATGGAAGTGGTAGATCTCAATGCGGTGTGGACCCTTCAGAGAGCGGAATCAAGCGATAAGCAATTCATTTATCAAGGCATTATTTCAAGATTGGAAATGGGCCTTGCCAAGCTCAAATGGGCCAATCCGGAAGCTGTGGTCACCATGCCGACCACTCAAAGAGCGTTGGTTATCGGTGGTGGCATTGCCGGCATGACGGCTGCCCTTGCCATTGCCGACCATGGATTTGAAGTCGATCTTGTGGAACAAGCGCAACATTTGGGTGGAAACCTGACCTGGTTGCAGAAATCACTGGAAGGGCATTCCACACAGCCCTTGTTTGAGGAAAATTGTGCCCGGGTTGAAAAGCATCCCAAGATCACTGTGCAAACTGAATCCCGGGTGATTTATACCGGTGGTACGGTAGGCAATTTTGAAACAACGCTGGAAGGACCCGATAACACAGCGGTCACTCTGAAACATGGTGTAACCATTTTAGCGACCGGTGGAACAGAGGCCGTCACGACGTCTTATGAATATCAAACCAGCCCGGCGATTATCACCCAGAAGGAATTTGAACAAAAACTGTCCGACAACAGCATCGATCCTCAGCAGCTCAATTCGGTGGTCATGATACAATGTGTCGATTCCCGCGAGGAGCCGCGTAATTATTGCAGTCGCGTTTGTTGCGCGAATGCATTGAAACAGGCCCTCCATCTCAAGGAACACCATCCGGAGGTTGCCATTTATATTCTTTACCGGGACCTGATGGCCTATGGATTTAGTGAGACCTATTACACTCAGGCGCGTAAAGCGAATGTGATGTTTATTCAGTACCGTGTTGATGGAAAGCCATTGGTTCAAGCTGCAAATGACGGCGTGGAAGTAACGGTGCTGGAGCCGATCATCGGGCAACACCTGAAAATTAAGTCGGATCTATTAATATTGGCCACCGGTATCGTTCCCAATCTGCCGCTAGAGCTGGTGGAAATGTATGGTGCCGCCGTTGATCAGGACGGATTTTTCCAGGAGGCCGAATCCAAGTGGAGACCGGTCGATTCTTTAAAGGAGGGGGTGTTTGCCTGTGGCCTGGCCCATTCGCCCCGCAATATCGCCGAAAGTATAACCACTGCCGAGGCAGCCGCGCAGCGGGCATTGAGAATACTGGCCCGCGAGCGCTTACCGGCCGGCAAAGTGGTGGCATCCGTCCGCCATAGCCTATGCAGCTTATGTGAAAGATGCATTGACGCCTGCCCTTACGGCGCCCGTACAATCGATCAGGACCATGAAATGGTGCGGGTTAACCCCGTCATGTGCCAGGGGTGCGGCACCTGTGCAGCGGTTTGCCCGAACAGTGCATCCATCCTGGAGGGTTTCAAAGGCCAACAGATGCTTGAAATGATTGATGTCGCTGTCGGTTAAATTTTGCAGAGCTTTTAAAAATGAAAAATCTATTAAAAAAAATTCGACGCAGCCTGGCTTCCAAGCTAATTTTAACTGTGGGATTGACCCTTTTAGTTACGATCACTACCTGGGCGTACTTTAACATTGATTATCAAGAGACCAAGCTGATGAAAAATGTTGTGGTGGGGACCGACCGCTTGACCAACACCATCAAGCTCGGAACCCATTATGCCATGATGCTGAATTCAAGGGATGATATCAACCAGATCATCAACAACATCGGCAGGCAAAAAGAAATCGAAACCATTCGCATTTATAACAAAGAGGGCCAGATCAAATTTTCAAACCAACCCGCTGAGCTCGAGACCAAAACCAATATCAAGGACGAAGCCTGCTATATCTGTCACCGTACCGAGCCGCCGTTGTCTGAACTGGGACTGGATGAACGGACCCGCATATTTACGTCACCGCAAGGGTATCGTTTACTGGGTATTATCAGTCCGATTCGGAACGAAGCGGGCTGTGCAACAGATGCCTGTCACGTGCATCCGCAGGACAAAAAGATCCTGGGCGCGCTCGATGTTATCGTTTCGCTGGAAGATACGGATACAGAGCTTCTTTTGGCCAAAAAAGGGGCGATCTTTTTGGCCGGGGGCATTTTTCTGGTGACATCGGCCATCATCTTTCTTTTCCAACTGCGCTTTGTCACCCGGCCAATACGCAAACTCATCGGCGGTACCCGACAGATTGCAAAAGGGGATTATCGCAGGGCGGTCGATATCAACCAGGACGATGAAATGGGACAGCTGGCAGGCGCCATCGAGCAGATGAGTGAAAAGATTGCCGGAAAGCAGGCTGAACTCAATGAACAAAGGAATGAATACCAGACCCTTTTTGAAAGAGCACCTTGCCTGATCACCGTTCAGGATCGGGAGTTCAAGTTGGTCAGA
This sequence comes from Desulfobacterales bacterium, assembly GCA_050122475.1. Lineage (GTDB taxonomy): Bacteria > Desulfobacterota > Desulfobacteria > Desulfobacterales > JAHEIW01 > JAHEIW01. The sequence goes on from JASFIV010000044.1 coordinate 3,384, forward strand.
TTCAATCGCGAATTTGCCGAGCGGTTTGATTCCCGCCCCGGCCAGTACTGCTATGAAGCCTATAAGGGCCGAACCGATAAATGTTTAAATTGCCCGGTTGAACGAACATTTAACGACGGCCAAATCCATAACGGCGAAGAAACGGGTATCGATAAAGACGGTACCATGATGCATTGGATGTTGAGAACATCACCCATTTTCAATAACCAGGGCGACATTGTTGCGGCCATGGAGATGAGTGTGGATATCACCCACCGGCGGCAGCTTGAAGATGAACTGGAAAAATCAGAGAAGAAATATCACGAAATTTTTAACCACATCCCCAATCCGGTGTTTGTCCTGGATGCAGATTCGCTTGAAATTATCGACTGCAACGATAGTGTTGAAGCCGTCTATGGGTTTAGCAAAGATGAGGTGATTCAGGGTTCGTTCATGGATCTTTTCGCGCCAGATGAAAAAAATGTATACAAGGGAAAAATAAAGACATCGGCGGTCATCAACAGGGTTAAGCATCTGAACAAAATAGGAAAAATTTTATTCGTCAATATCCGGATTTCGCCGGCCGAATACCCGGGGAAAAAGGTGCTTCTGGTCACGATCAGTGATATTACCCAGCGACTTGAAACCGAGCAGCAACTCATCCAGGCCAGCAAAATGGCAACCCTCGGGGAGATGGCAACCGGTGTCGCGCATGAGCTCAACCAACCCCTTTCGGTCATTAAAACCGCCAGCAGCTTTTCAATCAAAAAGATGAACAAAAAGGAGTCCATCAGCGGGGATACACTTTTTAATCTCTTATTTAAGATCGACAGCAATGTCGATCGGGCCACCAAAATTATCAATCATATGCGACAATTTGCGCGCAAATCCGATCTGGATTTCGAGAAGGTCCAGGTCAACGATGTGATGAAGAGTGCTTTTGAGATTTTCAGTCAGCAATTGATACTCAGGGGGATTAAGGTCGTCTGGGACCTTGAACTCGATTTGCCCAAAATCAACGCAGATCCCAGTCGCCTGGAGCAGGTCTTTATTAACATTCTAATCAATGCCAGAGATGCCATCGAGGAACGCTGGGGGCCAGAGGAGAGTGAAAAGGCAGATAAAAAAATTGTTCTCAAAACGCAGCGCAAGGGAGACAAAATCATCAGTGAAGTCTGTGATACTGGAATGGGAATTCCAAATGCCATTAGAGACAAGATCTTTGAACCTTTTTTTACGACCAAAGAGGTTGGTAAGGGCACCGGTCTGGGGTTGTCCATCAGCTATGGAATCATCAAAGATTGCGGCGGCAGCATTCAGGTAAATTCGAACACGCCCGAGGGTGCCTGTTTTATGATTCAATTTCCAATTCCTACGGCAAACAATGGAAAATAAAATCTTATTAGTTGATGACGAAAAAGATATCCGTGAAATTCTGCGCTTGTCGCTTGAGGATATGGGGTACGTTGTCCTCGAAGCCGAAAACGGGGTCGAAGCGTTGCGGATATTCAAAGAGGCGCAGCCGCCGCTGGTGTTAACGGATATCAAAATGCCCGGCATGGATGGCATCGAGCTGTTACAGAGGATCAAGCGAGCAAACCCAGAAGTCGAAGTGGTGATGATCACCGGCCATGGTGACATGGATTTGGCCATTAAAAGCCTCAAATTCGAAGCGACCGACTTTATCACTAAGCCGATCAATGTCGATGCCCTTGAAATATCTTTGCAAAGAGCCCAGGACAAGATTCTCATTCGCAATCAGTTAAAAGAGTATACGGAAAGTCTTGAAAAGCTCATCCAACAAAAAACAGAGTTACAGGATCACCTTTCGTCACTGGGTCTTATGATCAGTTCCATCTCTCACGGGATAAAGGGACTTTTAACCGGTCTGGATGGCGGCATGTATTTGCTGGATTCGGGGTTGGCCAAAAAAGACCAGGACCGCATCAACGAAGGCTGGGATGCTGTCAAGCAGATGGTTGAGCGTATCCGTAAGATGGTTCTGGATATCCTCTATTACGCCAAGGAAAGAGATTTAAAATGGGAACGAATCGATGCACTCAGCTTTGCAGAAGAGATTGCCAGAGTGCTGGAACCGAAGCTTGCGGATCATGACATTGTGTTTGAAAAACAGTTTGATCGCAAAATTGGCGAATTTGAAGTGGACGCCGGATACATTCATTCTGCGTTGATCAATATTTTGGACAATGCCGTGGATGCCTGTGCTTTGGATAAAAAAAATAAGGCGCCCAAAATTTCCTTTTGCGTCGGGCAGGACAAAAAGTATATCGATTTTGAGGTTATCGACAATGGTATCGGCATGGATTCCGAGACCCAGAATAAAATTTTTACGCCCTTTTTTTCTGCCAAAGGAGAAAAAGGGACCGGGCTGGGCCTATTTATCGCCAATAAGATCATCAATCAGCATGGCGGCAAAATATTGGTTGAATCAACCCTGGGCAAAGGAACCCGCTTCACAATAAGAATCCCCAAAATTATGCCCCGAGCTGTCAAAAAGAAAAGCCGAAAAATGGCACTTGGCTAATCATGACGACAGACCAACGCGAATTCTGGCGATAGTCGCGTCTATCATTTCAACAACGGCTATTCTAATTTCACCATCTTTCCCATTTCTTCCCCGATAGCTTTTCCCGAACCTGACAAAAAATGATACGAAAACCTGCCGCTGATGACGTCTTCGGGGTGAATGAATCTTTGACAACCAGCATTTACGTAATAATCTTTGTGCTGTATCCGACATGTATGTAAATTTATAATTATTGACCTGAATCAATTGAATTTTTAAAGAATCGCTTTAAGTAGTTTAAGAATCATGCCCGTCATTTCAAACCAGTAACAGAAGTCCTGCCCATCCGATTTTGCGATTAGAATTGAGCGGGACCCTAACCAAAAGTCTAATGGGCTATCCGATGGTTTCATTTTTTATCGGGTTTTAATTGCCAGAAGGGAAATAAATTATGACCAAAGATCCCAAAAAGAATGATACCTGTAAAATTGACACTCAGTCCTTGTCCCCGCTTAAAAGCCGTTTGCCGAAGATTGCCGATGAGATTATCGAAAGCTGCAGCGATCAGGAATGTTACACGCATATTGATTATGAGCCCATTCCATCCAAAGAAGGTGTCATTGACATTATCGACCGGCTCAGGGAAATTCTGTTTCCGGGATATTTCGCCCGGGGCAAAATCGACCCGCTGAATTTGAAATACGCCGTCGGACAAGCTGCAACTTCGCTGTTTGATATGCTTTCCGAACAGATTTGCCATAGCATTCGACACGACTGCTGGCGATATGACCAACCCTGCAGCGATTGTGACGAACAGGGGCATCGCCTGGCCCTGCAGTTTTTAGAAGCCATTCCGGTTCTGCGGAAGGCGCTGGCGGCCGATGTGCGCGCCACCTACGAAGGTGATCCGGCGGCCAAAAGCACCGATGAGATTATTTTCAGCTATCCGGGTATATTGGCCATCACCGTTTATCGGATTGCCCACATCTTGCTGAATCTCGGCGTGCCGTTACTGCCACGCATTATGACCGAATACGCCCACAGTACAACCGGTATCGATATCCACCCGGCGTCTAAAATTGGAAAGCGCTTTGTGATCGATCATGGGACCGGCGTGGTCATCGGCGAGACCACCGAAATTGGCAATAACGTCCGGATATATCAAGGGGTGACCCTGGGCGCCCTGTCTATCCCCAAAGGCGCCAGTGACGAGTTCAGGGGCAGGAAACGCCATCCAACGATCGAAGATGACGTCATCATATACTCGGGGGCAACCATTTTAGGCGGTGAAACCATCATCGGGGCCCGCTCGGTTATCGGGGGTAATGTCTGGCTGACGGAATCGGTACCGCCAGATACCACCGTTGTTATCGAGACCCCGCGGCTGATCTATAAGTCGAAAGAGCAGAAGCAGATCAGGGAGAAGCTCAAAGCAACCCATCAATAAGGATGATGGTTATTAGTTAATGGTTATTCGTTACTTGTATTAGAACCTTATCACTATCGTCATAAATCTAATCCTATTTCCTTTATCGCAGCATTGGCTGGTCACCAATTTTGATTTATTTGTTCTTGAATCATTCTATTAAACTTTTCATCAACCAATAATCACTAACCAATAACGTATAACCAAAAAACTTCGTTTTTTTTATGGGAGGTTAGATATGAAATATCATTCTGCTATTAGCAGCACCATCGGTTCGACGCCGCTGGTTCGGCTGAATCGAATAAATGAAGGTCTGGATGCGACCATATTGGCCAAGTTGGAATTTTTCAATCCCCTAAATACCGTCAAGGACCGCATTGCAGCTTCTATGATTGCAGCCGGTGAGCTGGACGGTTCCATAACGCCCAAGACGCTGATCGTCGAGCCCACCAGCGGAAACACGGGTATAGCACTGGCGTTTGTCTGTGCTTCCAAAAATTATCGCCTGTGTTTGACGATGCCCGATACGATGAGCATCGAACGGCGCAAGCTGCTAACGCATTTGGGAGCGGAACTGGTTTTGACGCCTGGCGCCAATGGTATGCCCGCGTCTATCGAAAAAGCACAGGAGATTCTGGCGTCTGAAAAGGATTCATTTATGCCCAATCAGTTTAAAAATCCGGCCAATCCCCGAATTCATCGCGAAACCACCGCTGAGGAAATCTGGCAGGATACCGAAGGCCAGGTGGACATTCTTATATCGGGTGTCGGCACCGGCGGTACCATCACAGGGGTGTCGCAGGTCATCAAATCGCGCAAGCCGTCTTTTAAAGCTATCGCGGTGGAACCCTCCGATTCGCCGGTGCTCTCCGGCGGTCAAAAGGGACCGCACAAGATACAGGGTATTGGCGCCGGCTTCGTGCCAGAGGTCCTGGACCAGTCGCTGCTGGATGATGTGGTCACCGTTTCCAATGACGATGCTTTTGAAACATCGCGCCAAGTGGCCAAAATGGAAGGGATTGCCTGTGGTATTTCATCCGGAGCGGCGGTGAAGGCGGCCCTTGAGGTGGCCAAGCGTCCTGAATCCGGCGGCAAAACCATCGTGGTGATCATCCCCAGTTTAGCAGAACGCTATATCAGTACACCCTTATTTCAAGATGATTAGGCGCTATCAGGTTCTCTCTATGGCAAAGAGTATAGGGCAAAGCGCATAGGGAGAGTAAATGGAGGGTGATTTCCACTTAATCAAACCCTATGCTCTATGCGCTATGCCCTCTGCTTAGATTCCCTTATGAGTAAATCGTGAATGTAACCCAGGGGTTAGATGAATAATTTTTTGGTATTGCAGCTTATGAGGCGTAGATGGAACACTTTTGAATCGCCATGGCGGCTTCCATCAACGCTTCGGCAAAGGTCGGATGGCCATGCACGGTGCGGGCGATATCTTCCGAGCTGCCCGCGAACGCCATCGCCAGCACACCTTCGGCAATCATGTCCGCTGCCCGGGGCCCGATGATGTGCACGCCTAAAATCCGATCGGTTTTTTCGTGCGCCAGGACCTTGACGAACCCTTCGGTTTCTCCCATACAGCGGGCCCTCCCCGCGCCGGTGAAAGGATAGGTCCCCGAACAGTAAGGGATATTGCGCTCCTTGACCTGTTCTTCGGTCAGCCCCACGCTGGCCACTTCCGGCCAGGTGTAAATGATTGCCGGGATGGCATCGTAGTTGACCTCACCGGGTCTGCCGGCAATGATTTCGGCCACCGCGATCCCTTCGGCCGAGGCCTTGTGGGCCAACATAGGGCCGGGAATCAAATCACCGATAGCATAAATTGAAGGAATATTGGTGCGATAGGCATGATCCACCTTGACACATCCGGTTTCCGGATCAGTTTCCACACCCACCTGTTCCAGTCCCAGATCGCCGGTTAGAGGCCGCCGTCCGACACTGACCAGCAGCTTGTCACAGGTGACCGTTTCCTTTTTACCCTTGGTTTCCAGTTCGACCTTAATGTTTTTGGCCATCTTTTTGGCGCGGGTGACCTTCGAATTCATATGAAATTTAAATCCCTGGCGCTTGAGAACACGCTGCAGCTTGCGGCCCACCTGGCCGTCAGTGCCGGTGGCAATTTTCGGTAACATTTCAAACACACTTACTTTGGCGCCCAGCCGCAGCCAGACCGAACCCAGTTCCAAGCCGATATAACCGCCGCCTACGATGCCCAGGTGTTTGGGGACGGCATCCAATTTTAGCGCGTCGGTGGAGCTGATGATCTGACGGCCGTCGAAGGGCAGATCCGGTAAAGGTATGCTTTCACTGCCGGTGGCCAAAATAATGGCCTTGGCGGACAAGGTGGTGGCTTGCTTTTTTTTGGACTGATTCGAATCTAACGTGACCGTGACCTGATCGGCGGCGGCCAGCTTTGCCGTGCCCTGTATGATTTCCACTTTATGGCCTTCGAGCAGTCTTTTGACGTTTTCGGTCAGATCCTGAACCACTTTTTCTTTGCGGGCCATCATCACCGCCAGGTCCAGGCTGATACGGCCGGTTTTTATACCGTGATCGGCAAACTGCTTTTTAGCGAGCTGAAAGTATTCGCTCGAGTCCAGCAAGGCTTTACTGGGAATGCAACCCACATTCAGACAAACACCTCCCAGGCGCGGTGCTTTTTCAATACAGGCGACGTTTAAACCCAGCTGGGCGGCGCGTACGGCAGCCACGTAACCGCCGGGCCCGCTGCCGATAATGATTACATCGTAGGTGCTGTTTTCAGCCATAACTAAATCTCCATCATCATACGTTCCGGGTTCTCGATACACTCTTTGATGCGCTTGAGAAAGGTGACGGCCTCACGCCCGTCAATGATGCGGTGATCGTAACTGAGCGCTACATACATCATCGGTCGGATTACGATCTGCTCGTCAATTGCCACGGGCCGCCTATCGATACGGTGCATTCCCAGAATTCCGCTCTGGGGCATATTGAGTATCGGTGTGCTCAGCAGCGAACCGAATACACCGCCATTGCTGATGGTAAATGTTCCGCCTTCTAAATCCGATAGTTCCAGTCGATTTTCATTTATTTTATTGACAAAATCGATAATGGCCTGTTCCAGCCCGGCAAAACTGAGTTGATCGGCATGACGGATGACAGGAACCACCAAGCCTTTTTCGGATCCGATGGCCACACCGATATGATAGTAATGATGGTAGACGATGTCTTTATCGTCGATATAGGCGTTGACTTCAGGAAATTCTTTGAGTGCCTCCACACAGGCTTTAATAAAAAAAGACATGATACCCAGCGAGATGCCGTATTTTTTCTTAAAGCCTTCTTTGTATTCGGAGCGCAGCGCCATGACCCGGGTCATATCGATATCGTTAAAGGTGGTGAGCATGGCTGTATTTTGCTTGGCAGCGAGCAAATGAGAAGCAATGCGTTGACGGATCGGGCTCATCGGTTTGCGCGTGATTTTTTCTCTGCTAGGCTCTAATGTTTGAGCTGACGGCTGCGGTGGCGCCGGGACGGCTTTTTGAGCCGGTTGATCGCCAATAGCTGGCGTTGGCGGTTGCAACCCTTCCAGGAACAAAATAACATCTCCTTTGGTGATGCGTCCCGCAGGGCCGCTTCCGGAGATTTGGGCCGGATCCAGGTTTTTTTGAGCGATCAAGCGGCGAACCGAAGGCGCCAAGCCATCCAGGTCACGCGACGGTTCAGTCGGCGCAGCTGCGGGTTGCGGTGGTGGCGGTTCCGCGACCGTTGGTGCGGGTGCTTCCGGCGCCGGCGCCTCTGGTTCCTGGGGTTTTTCGGCAGGTGGTTGTGTTTCCTTTTTTTCAGGCGCTGCGGTTGCCGGCGGCGGCTCGGCCGCTTTCGGTGCCGCCGCTGTATCAATGGTGCCGACTACAGCGCCGATGGCCACCGTTTCGCCTTCCTGGACCTTAATGGACAGTACGCCCGCAGCTTCGGAAACAACCTCTAATGTAACTTTATCGGTTTCGATAACAAAAAGTGGTTCGTCTTTGTTTACCGTATCGCCATCGCCTTTGAACCACTGAGCCAGCAATGCCTCCGTAACCGATTCGCCCACGCTGGGGACCTTGACTTCAACAATCATCTTGTCTCCCGCTCTCTCATTTGCAAATTATCAAATAACCCTACACCATGTTAATATTAATCAGCTACTGGCTACTGGCTAATGGCTGAAATAGGGCAAAAGTCATGCACGAATGACCAACGGCCAGCAGCCAGTAGCGAGCAACCAGAAGCGATTTTACCCGGCGGCGGCTTTGCCTTTACCTTTACGGATTGCCGGTGGCCCCAGGGCCTGAGCTATGATTGCCTGTTGTTCCAATTTAGCCAGGCTCGGAAAGCCGGAAGCCGGGCTCGAAGATGTTTTTCTGCCGATATATTTAAATGATTTTTGGGAAGTGGCGTTTAGGCGCGGCTGCACAAATTGCCATCCGCCCATATTTTGCGGCTCTTCCTGGATCCAAAACCATTTATTCGCCTGACGATATTTTCGGAAAATCTTTTTAAGCTGCGATTCTGGAAACGGATAGAATTGTTCGAGTCGCACGATGGCAATATCTGTTTTGTCCAATTCATTGCGGTTTTGAAATAGCTCATAAAAAATTTTTCCGCTGCAGACCAAAACGGTCGTTGCCTGTTTGGCGCCGGCGGGGTCATCCAATACGGGCTGAAAATAGCCGGCAGAGAGATCGTCAATGGTCGATACCGCCAGCGGATGGCGCAAAAGGCTTTTGGGTGTCATCACGACATGAGGCTTGCGAAACCGGGCTTTGACCTGACGTCGCAACAAATGGAAATATTGGGCCGGTGTGGTCGGGTTGCTTACTTGGATGTTGTCACCGGCGCAAAGCTGCAAAAACCGCTCAAGCCGTGCACTTGAATGTTCAGGGCCCATGCCTTCATATCCGTGGGGCAGTAACAGCGTCAGGCCGCTGAGCCGCTGCCATTTGGTTTCCCCGCTGGCAATAAACAGATCGATGACAGACTGGGCGTTGTTAATAAAATCCCCAAACTGCGCTTCCCACATCACCAAGTTGTGGGGACTGGCAAGTGAATAACCGTATTCAAAGCCCAGCACGCCGGCTTCAGACAAAAGGCTGTCGTAAACATAAAACCGGCCCTGATTGGCATCGATCGAATTTAAAGGGATGTAGCGCGTTTCATTCTGGATATCAACCAAAGTGCTGTGACGCTGACTGAAAGTGCCGCGGCCGCTATCCTGGCCGCTTAGTCGAACAGAGATGCCTTCTTTCAACAGGGACGCAAAAGCAAGCGATTCGGCATTGGCCCAGTCAATACCCTGACCCTGCTCAACTGATTCCAGGCGTTTTTTCAATAGACGCTGCAGTTTCGGGTTCAGGCTAAATTGATCCGGAACGGCATTTAATTCTTTGGCGAGTGCCAACAGGATGTCCTCATTAACAGCGGTAGGTATCGTTTCCTGGGTATAAGTGGCGCTGATGCTATCCCATTCTTCATAGAAGCGGGATTGGGGAAATGGGCATTCGCTGCCGTGAACGGTGGCATAAGCCTGTTCCAATTGGCTGTTGATTTCCGCCGTCAGATTGTCGAGATCATCCTGACGGACAATGCCTTCGGTAAGCAACTGGTCGGCATATAGCTGATGTAAAGAAGACCGTTGGCGGATACGGTCATACATTCCCGGTTGGGTAAAATAGGGTTCATCGCCTTCATTGTGCCCGTAACGGCGGTAGCAGACTAGATCGATCACAACGTCTTTGCCAAATTCGCGTCGGTAATCAGCTGCCAGCTGCATGACATGCACAACAGCCTCGGGATTCTCGCCGTGCACGTGAAAGATGGGTACCATGAGCATTTTAGCGATGTCAGTGGAATAGCGGGTGGAGCGCGCATTTTCCGGAAGGGTGGTATAACCAATTTGATTGTTGATGATGATGTGAATCGTACCGCCGGTCTTATAGCCCTGCAATTGTGACATATTCAAGGTTTCAGCGACAATACCTTGCCCTGCGAAAGCAGCATCGCCGTGCATTAGCAGCGGCATCACATGGGCACCATTGCTATCGCCGATCAAATCCTGGCGGGCACGGGCAAATCCCTCCACCACCGGGTTGACGGCTTCGAGATGACTGGGATTGTTCATTAAGAAGATGCGCAATGGCTGGCCGCTGGGGGTTTTAAGGTCGGCCAGAAAACCGTTATGATATTTTACATCACCCGCACCAACTAACTCTCCGGGATTGTAACAGCTCTCAAACTCGCTAAGAATATCTTCATAGGGCCTTTGCAGAATATTGGCTTGCACATTTAGTCGTCCGCGGTGCGCCATACCGAGGATAATTTCTTTTCCGCCGGATTCGGCTACATGCTGAACAAGAAAATCCAGACCCGCAATCAGGGCTTCTCCGCCTTCCAGCGAAAAGCGCGTGACGCCAATGTATTTTTTATTCAAAAAATGCTCAAAAAGCGTCGCCCTGGCGAGGCTGTTTAAAATTCGATGTTTGACAGTCGGTTCCAGACGGGACTGGTTGCGATTCGGTTCCATGCGGTTTAGCAGCCAGCGGCGTTCTGAAGGGTCCTGCAGATGCATGAATTCCACCCCGACGGAGTGACAGTAGGTTTCTTTAAGTGCCTGTATAATGTCTTTCAGGGTTGCATGCCCGGAAGCGCTAAAGCGGCGGGTAAAAAATTTACGCTCCAGATCCTCCGGCGTCAGGTTAAAAGCCTGCAGATCCAGTAGGGGATGTGAGGTGGGGCAGGCTGCCAGCGGATCGAGACATGCGAGCAAATGGCCCAGATCGCGGTATCGATAAATGAGCGATTCTACCCTGGATTGTTTTAAGAGCTGTTCCTCCTCAAATCCTTCACCGGCTTCAGGTGCGCCAGAAGCCGCCAGTTCAAATCCTTCAAAGAAAAAGCGCCAGTCTTTGGAAACGCTGGTGGGATCCGCCTTCCATCGTTTATATTGCGCCTCAATATATTCGGCATTCCAGGCGGCAGTCAAATTCATGTCGGCATCACCTTTGGGACTGAATTTTGATATGAAGATCGGCACTCGATTTTAGCAAATTGATAATAAGGAAAAGCCCTATGCCTGTCAATTGCTATTTGATGAGGCGATTGACAGGCTATTTAATGGATATTTTGATGTCAAAATGTTATGATAAAATCATGACTTACAGCTTTATTCTATTCTCATTTACTTAAATCGCAAGCGATGCATGTCCGGCAAAGGAAAATTCAATGGCAGCATTTGCATTGCCCCAATCAGAATCTGAATTCAAGGAATGGTTACTTGAACTGGTGAACACGCTGACCGCCTTGATTGAAGAAAAGGATCCGAAGCTCAAAAAGCATTCCAAAAGGGTAGCCGACAACAGCGGCAACTTCTGCACGAAATATAAACTGCTCAGCGACGATGATACTTATAAAGTCTACCTCGCCGGTTTATTGCATGATATTGGCTTAATTTTTTCGCCGAATACGCTTCTGATAGATGCCGAAGATCGAAGCGAAGAAGAAAATGTCCAATTGCGAAAACACCCGGTGGTAGGCGAAAAAATTATTTCCAATCTGAGCACCTTAAAAGATTTATTGCCCCTGATCCGGCACCATCATGAGGCGATGGACGGTAGCGGTTATCCCGATGGCTTGAGCGGTGAAGAAATTCCCATGGGCGCACGCATCATCAGCTTGTTCAATGAACTCGACACCCTGATTTACCCGTTTTCCAAATCGCCGGCTGCGACTGCCGCAGAAGCGCTGGTCAAAATCAAACAAGATGCCGGCACACGCTATGACAGCAATTTAATCGATCAATTTGCCGAATACATCGAAGCCACCTCAGCAGAATCCGATGATTATCTAATGATTAAGGCCAATGACTCCATCAAAGATATATTTGCCAAAATAATTCACGATTTTACGGCCGGCAATATTGCGCCGCCGGTGATGCCGCAGGTCGTTAAGGAGGTGCAAGCGGTTATCAAAAAACCCAGTTCAACTGCCGAGGATATTGCTGTGGTTATCGAGAAAGATCCGGTAATATCGTTGCGTTTGATATCGGTTGCCAACAGTCCGGTTTATCGTGGAATTCACAAAATTCAAAATTTAAAAGACGCCATCCCCCGGCTGGGTTTAAAAGAAACCCTAAGCCTTGTCATTGCCATTGCCAACAAAAGCCTATATGAAACCGATCAGGCTCAATTTAAAATCTTGATGGACAAGCTCTGGGTGCATTCGCTAGCTTCCGCTTACGGTGCCAAGCTCATTGCCGAACATCTGAAACTGGCGGAACCGGAAAACTATTTTTTGATGGGTCTGGTGCACGACATCGGTAAGAATTTGCTGCTGAAAGCATTTACGTCCATCTTTAAAGAGAAAAAAATCAACTTCGACGTCATCCAGGCCAATATTCAGCAGGGTCATTTGAGTATCGGTGCGGTCTTGCTGCATCGCTGGGGTTTTGATGATATTTTCATAAAGATCGTCTCCCAGCATGAAAAAGATGGATTGTCGCCGGAAACCGAAAAAGAAATCCTGGTCGTGCATTTAACGAACATGCTGACCCGTAACATCGGTTTCAGCCTTTTTACCGATGCAGTGGAGTTGAGCGAGCTCGAATCGGCTAAATTATTGGAAATCGATTCGCAGAAGCTCGATGAAATTGGTGCTGAAATAAGATTGATTGTACAGGATGTTGCCCATCTATTCTAATATGCATTTCAGTTCTCCTCCTGAAGAAAAGCCAATTCACCAGATTTATTAAATGCTATAAAACCAGCCTCAGCGTTAATGCTCTAAAATCATAGTTGAATTTAAAGTCTTCTTCGGTGTAACCTGTTTGCTTGTCATATTTGCAATTATCCTTATCTTAGACCATACGCAAACAGCCTTTTAAGTATCGTATGGTCAATTTTTGATCGCAACGGTGCCGGAGAGTTAAAGATTCTGGCACACGGAATTGGAGGCGGGCATGTCCGGCAGGTTAAGACAATTTCTGCGCGTTTTGATTTTAAGCGGCTTGCTATTGAATCTTTTTGCTTCAATGCCCTGGGGACAGGACAAGCCGAAAGGACCGCCTCCGGCCCTCGTTCGTGTTGCTCAAGTTGAAACCGGCGAGGTTACGCCTCAGACGGAATTTATCGGCACGGTGTTTTATGAGGAAGTCTCCGACGTCGCATCCGAGGTAAGCGGACGGGTTGAGGAGGTGCGCTTTGAAGATGGACAACGCGTCAAACAAAACCAGATTCTTATCAAGCTGGGCGCTGATATGCTCAGACAACGGCTGCTGTCAACTTCGGCGACTTATGAGCAGGCTTTAACCGACCTGGAAATTGCGCGCATTGAACTCAAGCGCATGGAAAAACTATATAAAACGAAATCAATTTCGCAACAATCCTATGACGAAGACCGTTTTGAGGTAAAGGGAATTGAGAAGCGCGTGGATTCACTTAAGGCCGAGGTTGAACGCATTGAAATCGAACTGCAGAAGAAAATAATTCGCGCCCCGTTTGAAGGGATTATCATCAAGCGCCATGTGGATCGCGGTGAATGGCTTTCGGAAGGCGCGACGGTGGCAATACTGGCCAGAGATGACGTGGTCGATATTGTGGCGGATGTTTCCGAAAAATATATTTCTCTGATTAAAATCGGCATGCCCATCAAAACGACCATCAATGGCAAGCAGATAACCGGATCGGTCCTGACGATTGTTCCCCGCGGTGATGTCGCCACCCGGACCTTTCCGGTTAAGATCCGAATACCGAATACGCAGGCGCTCTTCGAAGGTATGTCGGCCAGAGTAACGCTGCCGGTTGGAAAACCCCGCAAAACGCTGGTTGTTCCCCGGGACGCCGTTATTCCGGTATTCGGCCAGACCGTCGTTTTTACAGTTCAAGATTCTAAAGCCCAGATGGTCCCCGTGAAAGTGATCGGTTATCAGGCATTGGTTGCCGGAATAGAGGGTGCAGGTCTGACAGAAGGCATGCAGGTGGTTGTTAAAGGCAACGAGCGGTTACGCAACGGTCAAATGGTCTCTACTTTGTCTGAAAATAGATGAGATCTTTGTTATTTGTTATTGGTTATTCGTTACTATAGCGGTTGTGTTGTTTTCCGCATACACTCGCACGACAGTCGCTGTAAAATTCGTCAAATTCAAATAACAAATAACGAATAACAATTAACTTTTATCATTATGAACGCTATCAAGTTTTCAATTGAAAAGCCGGTCACCATCATCGTATGTGTGATCCTCATCATTCTGTTTGGCATCATCGGGCTCAAACGCATGCCCTACCAGCTGAGTCCAACCGTTATCGAACCTGAAATCAGCGTCACCACAACCTGGACCGGCGCTACGCCTTATGAGGTCGAGCGTGAAATTATCGAGGAGCAGGAAAAGGTTTTAAAAGGCATTCCCAGGCTGGTGGAGATGGAGAGCGCGTCATCCAATTCTCGTGGCAGCATCACCCTCAGATTCAGCATCGGCACCGATCCGGATGATGCCCTCCTGCGGGTTTCAAATAAACTCAACGAAGTCCCCTCTTATCCGGAAAATGTTGACAAACCCATCATTACGGCTACCGGTGCTGCCACTTCACCGGTGATTTGGATGGTCCTAAAAACCACCGGTGATAACCCGCAATCGTCCTTCCAGTATCGGACCTATTTTGAAAATAATATTCGGCAATTTCTGGAAAGAACCCCCGGTGTCGCCGATCTCTTCATCGGCGGCGGCACCGAAAAAGAAATGCACATCATCGTTCAGCCCGAGAAATTGGCAGCTTTTGGCCTGACCATATCGGAGCTGATCGGTATTCTACGAGACGAAAATATAAACGTTTCCGCCGGCATCATGGGCGTCAGCCGGCGGGATTACCGCATTCGGGCCATCGGTGAATTTAGATCACCCGTCGACATCGAAAACATCGTCATTCGTTCCACCGGTCAGCAGCGTATTCGGGTGTCGGACCTGGCGACGGTTGAATTCGGTTATGAAAAATTGACGACTGCCATGATGCATATGGGACAGGAAGGAATTGCCATCGGGGTCAAACCAGAACCGAACGCTAACATCCTCGAGCTTTCCGATCGATTGGAAGCTGTGGTCCAGCGCTTGAACGCCGAAAAACTGGCGCCTGAACAGATCAAGCTTGATTGGGTATATGATCAACGGCCCTACATTCGAGGCGCCATTAACCTGGTCCGCCAGAATATATTCATTGGTGGAACCCTCGCTATCATTGTATTGTTGGTTTTCTTGAGAAATTTTACCTCGACGCTTATAGTCGCCAGCACCATACCGATCAGCATCATCGGCACCTTTATTTTTATGTCTCTGATGGGGCGTAACTTGAACGTGGTCAGTCTGGCCGGGATTGCGTTTGCGGTCGGCATGCTGATTGACAGCGCCATCGTCGTGCTCGAAAATATTGACCGCCATTGCAATATGGGCAAGCCCGCCTATCAAGCATCATACGACGGGGCCCGTGAAGTCTGGGGCGCCATTGTGGCGTCCACCCTGACCACCATTGCCGTATTTCTGCCGGTCATTTTTATGGAGCAAGAGGCCGGACAGTTGTTTCGCGATATCGCCATCGCAGTCACCTTTGCCGTTTCCCTGAGTCTGTTTGTTTCTGTCTCGGTGATTCCAATGTTTTCGGGGCGACTTTTTGAATTAACCGGAAGCAAAGACTCCTGTCAGACGCGCACACGGTTCGGCAGTGATACCGGTACCCGCATGGTCAACGGCATCATGGCAGTGGTCAAAGGGGTCACCCAAAATTGGATAACCCGGATCGCCACCGTTCTGGTTTTCAGTTCGGTGTCGATCTTCGGCATCTGGATGCTACTTCCCAAGGCGGAATATTTGCCCCAGGGCAACCGCAATCTGGTGATCAACATATTAATTCCGCCACCGGGTCTGTCATACCAAGAGCGCAAAGCCATCGGAGAACATATTTATCGGGTCAATGAACCCTATTTCGGCAAAGACCACAACGGGTTTCCCGGCATTAAAAACATGTTTTATGTGGGCGCCGAGCAGCTCATGCTCTTTGGCGCCACCAGCATCCATGAACAGCGAGCCGGTGAAATGTTGCCATTGTTTCAGCGCACGATCTTTTCGATTCCCGGCATGTTCGGTGTGAGCACACAAGCCGGCGTGTTCCAGACCTCGCTGGGTCGCGGCCGGACCATCGAAGTCAATATCAGCGGAGATGATTTAAATCGTATCGTCCAGGTGGCCGGTGCCATGTACGGCGCTATATTGAAAGAAATTCCCGGCTCCCAGATACGACCGGTGCCATCGCTGGAGTTGCTGTTTCCCGAAGCGCGCCTGTTACCGTTGCGGGATCGTCTCAAAGCAGCTAATTTAACCGCCCGGGATTTTGGCGTTGCACTAGATGTTCTCATGGATGGCCGAGATATCGGGGATTTTAAAGAGGAAGGCCAGAAAAAAATCGATCTCATTTTAAAAGCTTCCGAAGCCGACATCCACACTCCGGAGAAACTATACCATTCCATGATCGCTATCCCCGGCGGGCGGATCGTTCCAATTTCTTCTCTCTCACAGCTGGAACGCACCACCGGCATCACTCAGATCCGCCATCTCGAACGGCAGCGAACCATAACGCTTCAGGTCACTCCCCCATTTTCCATTCCGTTGCAGCAAGCCATGGAAACCATCACCACCCGGATCATTGACCCGATGGCCGGACAGGAGATGCTGCGCGGGACCGATGTCAGACAGAGCGGTGTGGCCGACAAGCTGACCGAGACCCGTCAAACCCTGCAGTGGGATTTTATCCTGGCGGCCATCATTGCCTATTTGCTCATGTCGGCATTGTTCGGCAATTTTGTTTATCCGCTGATCATTATGTTTACCCTGCCGCTGGCGGCGGTCGGGGGGCTTCTAGGGCTCAAGCTGGTGAACTGGTTTATTGCGCCCCAGCCCTTCGATATTCTCACCATGCTGGGATTTATCATCCTCGTTGGTGTGGTGGTCAACAATGCAATTTTGATTGTCCATCAGGCTTTAAACAACGTCCGCCTTAATGACATGTCCCCTCGAGAAGCGGTGTTGACATCCACGCGCACCCGCTTGAGACCGATTTACATGAGCGCGGCCACCTCTATTTTTGGCATGCTGCCGCTGGTGCTGATTCCCGGCCCGGGATCCGAGTTTTACAGAGGATTGGGTAGTGTGGTTTTAGGGGGGTTGGCGATTTCGACGATTTTCACCGTGTTTGTCATTCCGGCCCTGCTGATGTTTGCCATTCGGATGGAAAAGCCTAAAGTTTGATGGGTATCCCCTGTTTTCCCGTATAAGCGCTGAATTTTAATATAGATCAAATCGGTGCGCCCTTTTATCGCCCTTGTCAATGAACGGATCCGTATTAGTTTATATTTCTTGGGTGGTATTGGAGCCGCCATGCAGACAAGAGGTGCAGCGGTGAAAAAAATTGCCTTAAGTGGAATCAAGCCGACCGGCACATTGCATATCGGCAACTATCTGGGGATGATCAAACCGGCCTTTGAACTGATTGAAAAATTTCAAACCTTTTATTTTGAATCAGCCGGATAATGAATTATTTTAAATATGTATCGAAGATGACGTGAAATATTGATAGCCAGAAAAATATATTCCCTCCATATCGAGGTTGTGATAAAAGGAGAATATTCATGATTGATAAAGAAGAACTTTGCCAGAAAATTATCGGATTGTATCCGGATATCGGTCAATGCGGTATTGATGTGAACGTTGATTTTGATGAGCAGCAGAATACCTGGGTGGTGGACTTAAAAAAGGATAAGATCGAGCTGAAAACCTTTTTGGAAGAAGGGGATGCCGAAAAATGTATGCTCGGCGAACAGTGCGTCAGCCTCGGTATCGAAATCGCTCAGCTCAGGGCCAATATTGAGCGCATGCCGGCCAGGTGATCTGGCTACTTGCTTCTGGCTGCTGGCGGTCAGGCAGAGTCAGGGCTCAGAAGCCAGGTGCCAGCGGTCAGCAGCCCAGTATTGTAGCAGATTTCTTGAATATGAAATATCGCAAAGAAAAAGACACGATGGGAACTGTTAAGGTTCCGCAAAACGCTTACTATGGGGCCCAAACCCAGCGCGCGGTCGATAACTTTGCCATTGGTCACTTAACAATACCGGCCTCTTTTATCCATTCTCTGGCGTTACTCAAAAAGTGCGCCGCCAGAATCAATAAAGATCTGGGGTTATTGGATGCCAAATTGGCCGATGCCATCGAGGCAGCCGCCCAGGAGGTTATGGATGGTAAATTGGATGACCAGTTTGTCGTCAATGTCTTTCAGACCGGATCCGGCACCTCCACCAATATGAATATGAATGAGGTCGTTGCCTGCCGTGCCAATGAAATTTTAAGCGGTAAGAAAAACAGCAAATCACCCATTCACCCCAATGATCATGTCAATCTGGGCCAATCGAGCAATGATGTGATCCCTTCGGTGATCCATATCGCCGCCCTGGTAGCTATCCGGCAGGATCTCATGCCCGCCCTTCAGTCACTTCAAAAAGCCCTTGCGCAAAA